>JALOKP010000230.1 GCA_025456425.1 Acidobacteriota bacterium
GAAGGTGGTCGACAAGGTGGTCTGCAGCGACGCCGAATGGCGCACGAAGCTGAGCCCCGAGCAGTACCAGGTGCTGCGCGAGAAGGGGACCGAGCGCGCGTTCACCGGGAAGTACTGGGAGACGAAGGAGAAGGGGACCTACGTCTGCGCGGCCTGCCGGCTGCCGCTCTTCTCGTCCGAGACCAAGTTCGACTCCGGCACCGGCTGGCCCAGCTTCTGGGCGCCGATCGCGCCCGAGAACGTCGCGACCGAGAGCGACCGCACCTACATGATGCTGCGCACCGAGGTGCTCTGCGCGCGCTGCGGCGGGCACCTGGGGCACGTCTTCGACGACGGGCCGGACCCGACCGGGCTGCGCTACTGCCTCAACTCGGCGGCGCGGCGCGGCGACGAGTTCTCGATCCGCGCCGGCGCCCAGGAGCTGATGAACAGCCGGATGCACGGCTCGGAGGAGGCGCTGGCCGCGCGCGGCTGCGCCGAGCTCGAGCGCGTCCCCGGCGCGCGCGTGCTGGTCGGCGGCCTGGGGATGGGGTTCACGCTGCGGGCCTGCCTCGACCGGCTGGGACCGGGCGCGCGCGTCGACGTCGCCGAGCTGGTGCCCGCCGTTTTGCGCTGGAACCGCGGCCCGCTGGCGCCGCTCGCCGGACGCCCGCTGGACGACCCGCGCGTCCAGCTCCACGAAGGCGACGTCGGCGCGCTGATCCGCGGCGCGCGCGCGGCCTTCAGCGCGATCCTGCTCGACGTCGACAACGGACCGGCCGGCCTGACTGCGGAATCCAACGCGCGGCTCTACGGTCCGGGCGGCCTGGCCGACGCGGCGCGCGCGCTGGCGCCGGGCGGGGTCTACGCGCTCTGGTCGCCTGCCGACGACCGGCGCTTCACCGAGCGGCTGCGGCGCGCCGGGTTCGCGGTGCGGACCGAGCGCGTCCCGGCGCGTTCGGGCGGCGGCGCGCGGCACACGCTGTGGCTGGCGCGCCGCGCGGCTGGAGCAGTGCTGGGTCAGCAGTAGGCAGCCGCCGATTCTCACGGCGGAAGCCAGGATCGTGGTCCGCATCGGCCGCTCCGCAGCCGTTCGGAGTCGTCGCGCCGCTGCGGCAGTTCGGTGCGATAGACGTTCGCCGTCAGGAATTTCCGCGCTAAACAGGAGCGCTTTGCAGTAACTGGGCATAGCCGCATCCGAGGGGCCTTGACTCGCAGATTGCCGAGATCCACCCTCTGCAATGAGGGTAGGGACTTCGTGAACCTCGAGGGAGGGGACATGCTGCGAGGGACGCTCGTTATCGTCGTCATGTTGCTCGCGAGTACAGGGTGGAGCGCGGGTGTGCCACCGTGCGTCGCCTGCGCGGTCGCGTCCGACGACTGCCTGGCGTGCGGCGCAGGGGTCGGTGATCGGCTCGGTGCCTTCTGCCGTACGGGCGGGCCGATCTCCTGCCCGACGGAGTGCTACGTCTTCGGACCCTGCGATACGAAAGTTGCCATTGGGCCGAGCGCGGCGGTGCTCATGCTGACGATCTTCTCGCTCTCGGGCAGCCCGCCGACGCCCTTCGTGCCGCCGCCCTACTCGGAGATGACCGTCCAGTACGCCGAGTCCATGGTGTTGAGCGAGGGTGAGGTGCTCCCGGCTCAGGCTGAGATCTCGAACGGGATCGCGCGGCTCGGCCTGGGTTTCGCTTTCGACACCCAGCGACCGGCCTCGCGCCGCATCACGATCAGCGACGAAGCGAGCCGTGCGCTACTCATCTCGGGCATCTTCTCGGCCGGGACAAGAATGGCGGTCGCGATTCCCGGGACGACGCTGGCGGTCAGCATCGAGTGGCGCCCGATGGCGGTGGACGAGATCGCTGCCGAGAGGCTCTTTCACGGCAGCCTGAATTTCGTTCCTGGCAGCGGGTGGTACATGGTGCGGTGATCCTGCCCGCGGGATGAGCCGCGTCGAAAGCTCTCCCGCTCAGCGCGTCTCGCGCACCTTGACCGTCACGCGCTCCGGCTCGACCGCGATCACGGTGAAGGCCGCCGGGCGCCGGACCGACTGGACTGGAATCTCGAACGAGCGGCGGCCCAGCTGCACGAGGAATGCGTCGACGCCGACCCGCAGCCGATTCGGCTGCAGGAAGACCAGGTCGCGGCGCAGGCCGGCCACGGTGACGCGGACCTCGCGCGGTTCATGGTCCAGCAGCTCGTAGCCTGGCGGGAGGTTCTCGACCATCACCGGCACGGCGAAGGTCGCTTCCGCCGTCTCCGAGCCCGGAACGACCAGCAGCCACAGCACGAACGACGCCGACAACGCGAGCAGGATCTCGCGGCCGCGCTGCCGCAGCAGGGCGGGCAGGCCGCGCCGCGGCGCCTCGATCGCGCTGGCCCGTCCCGCGAAGCGGCGCAGGATCGACTCCAGGAGGCCCCGGCTGTGGATCTCGGCCAGCCGCCCGTCGAACGCGACCGAGACCTGCCCGCGCTCCTCCGAAACGATGATCGCCAGCGCGTCGGTCCGCTCGGCCAGCCCCAGCGCGGCGGCGTGGCGCGTGCCGCGGCGCGCCAACTGGTCGAAGTCCTGCGACAGCGGCAGGTGCGCGCCGAACAGCTTCGCCCGGTTCCCCTCGATCACGACCGCGCCGTCGTGCGTGGTCGAGCGCGGCTCGAACAGCGACTGGATCAGGTCGTCGGAGAGCAGCGCGTCGAGCGGCGTGCCCCCCTCGAGGTGGCGCTCCAGCGGCTCCTCGCCCGGCAGCACGAGCAGCAGCCCGCAGCGCGCGCGGGCCAGCTCGAAGACCGAGCGCGCGATCACCGCGATCGTGTCGTCGCCCGGCACGGGGCGGTCGCGCCGCAGGCCCAGCGTGGCGATCCGCTCGAAGACGCGCCGGATGTCCTCCTGGAAGACGACCACGATGATCACGACGAACAGCGCGATGAACCCCTGCAGCACCCACGCCGTCAGCGGCAGGCGCAGCAGGCGGGCCAGCAGGTAGACCCCGCTGACGATCGTCAGACCGGCCAGCGCCAGGCGGCTCTTCGCCCCCTTCAGCCCGACGATCACGAAGTAGGCCAGGACGGCGACCAGACCGATGTCGATCAGCTTCTTGATCGGGGCGTCGAGGCCGGGGATCGCCATCGCGGGGCTCGCCGGGCCGGTCAGTACGGCGCGGGGGCGTCGACCTCGGACATCAGGGCCAGCGTGTTCCCCTCGGGGTCGCGGAAGAAGGCCATGTACAGGTCGCGCTCGCCCAGCCGCGCGATGCAGTGCGGCGGGCGCAGGAAGCTCACGCACGGTGAGGTAGAGCACCGAGCCGGGGTGGTCGAACTCGGCGCCGGTGGGGACCGACAGCATCAGGCGGGTCGCACCGCACTGGAAGAAGGCCATCCCCGGCGTGTCCAGCACCAGCGGCAGCTCGAGCGCGTCGCGGTAGAAGGCCACGGCCCGCGGGAGCTGCTTGACGTTGACGGAGACCTGCCCCAGCGCCTCGATCCCGACCGCTGCCCGCTCCTCGCCCACGCCATGCCTCCTGCCGGCCGTCAGTCTAGCCGCTTCCGGAAGCGGAGCGAAGCCAGCGTCACGATCCCCACCGCGAAGCCGCAGAGGATCAGCCCCTCCGGCCAGAGCACGTCGAGGCCGGAGCCCTTGAGGAAGACCCCGCGGATCACCGGGACGTAGTAGCGCAGGGGGATCGCGTAGGTGATCCCCTGGATGAAGCGGGGCATGTTCTCGATCGGGAACATCAGCCCCGACAGGTAGATGAACGGGATCATCAGCAGGAACATCGAGGACAGCATCGCCTGCTGCTGGTTGTTGACGACGGTCGAGACGAAGAGCCCCAGGCCCAGCAGCGTGACCAGCATCGGCAGCGAGAGCAGGACCAGCACGCCGAGCGAGCCGCGCAGCGGGACGCCGAAGAAGAAGACCGTGATCGCGGTGACGATCAGGAGGTCGAGCAGTCCGATCACCGCGAACGGCGCCAGCTTGCCGACGATCAGTTGCCAGGAGCGGATCGGCGTGACGATCAGCTGCTCGAGCGTGCCGATCTCCTTCTCGCGGACGACGGCCATCGAGGGCGAGATCATCGTGACCATCATCAGGACCATCGCCAGGATCGCCGGCAGGTAGAACCACCGGCTCTTCATCTCGGGGTTGTACCAGACGCGCGGCTCGATCGCGATCGCCGCGCCGCGCGGGTCGAGGGGCGGGGCGCCCGCGGCCAGCGCGATCCGGCCGGCGTAGCTCAGGCCGACGTTGGCGGCGGTCGCGTCGGCGCCGTCGGCCAGCAACTGGACCGGGGCCGGGCGGCCGGCCTGGCGGGCCTCGCCGAAGCCGCGCGGGATCACCAGCGCGACGTCGGTGCTGCCGCGGATCAGCCAGGGCTCGGCGTCGTCCGCGCGGTCGCCCGATCCGACCAGCTCGAAGTAGCCCGACTGGACGAAGCGCTGCGCCAGGTCGCGGCTCTGGGCCGTGCGGTCGGCGTCGACCAGGAACAGGCGCACGTCGGTGACGTCCAGGTTGGCGGCGAAGCCGAAGACGATCAGCTGGATGATCGGGGCGATGAACAGGATCCCGACCATCCGCCGGTCCCGCCGGAGCTGCAGGAACTCCTTGGCGATCACCCGGAGCAGGATCCTCACGGCCGCACCGCGTCGCGGGTCAGGCGGACCCAGGCGATCCCGAAGACGAGCAGCGCGTAGATCGCCAGGAACCCGACCTGGTCCCAGTAGGGCGAGAGGTCGGTCCCCTTGAGGATGATCCCGCGCACCACCTTCAGGTAGTAGCGCGCCGGGACCAGGTGCGAGACGACCTGCAGCGGCGCCGGCATCGAGCGCAGCGGGAAGATGAAGCCGGAGAGGAAGATCGCCGGGAGCATCGAGAGCAGCGCCCCGGCCTGGAAGGCCAGGGCCTGTGAGTCGGTGACGCTGGAGATCAGGAGCCCCAGGCCCAGCGCGCCGACCAGGTAGAGCAGCGTCACCGCGAGCAGCGCCAGGTACGAGCCGCGGACCTCGACGCCGAACAGGACGCGGGCCGCGACGACGATCGTCACCGCCGCGGCGAGCGAGATCACCAGGTAGGGGATCGTCTTGCCGACGATCAACTGGCCCGGCCCCATCGGCGAGACGGCGAGCTGCTCCATCGTGCCGCGCTCCTTCTCGCGCACGACGGAGAGCGCGGTCGAGAGCACGGCGGTGAGCATCAGGATGAAGCCGATCAGCCCGGGGACCAGGAAGTGGCTCGACTTCAGCTCCGGGTTGAACCAGACGCGGGGAAGGAGGTCGATCCCCGGCGGCGGCGTGGACGGGCGCAGCGCCGCGCCGGACGCGGCGGCGATCGCCTCGGCGTAGCCCAGGACGGCGGTCGCCGTCGTGGCGTCCGAGCCGTCGATCAGGACCTGGGCCTCGGCGGTGCGGCCGGCGCGGACCGCGTCGCCGAACCCTTCCGGGATCACCAGCGCGGCCTTGACCTCGCGCCGCTGGAACAGGCGCCCGATGTCGGTCCCGGCCGGCGCGTCGAGCGCGAGGTCGAAGTAGGTCGAGTTGACGAAGGACGAGACCAGGTCGCGGCTCTCCCGCGAGAGGTCGCGGTCCTGCACCGCCAGCGGGACGTGGCGCACGTCGAAGCTGATCGCGTAGCCGTAGAGCAGCAGCATCATCGCCGGCAGGCCCAGCAGCAGCGCCAGGCTGAGCGGGTCGCGGGCGATC
>JALOKP010000124.1 GCA_025456425.1 Acidobacteriota bacterium
GCTCGGCGCCAAGGTGACGGTGCTCGAGTACATGGACCGGATCCTGCCGGGGATGGACGCCGAGCTGTCGGCCGAGATGGAGAAGCTGCTGAGAAAGCAGGGGCTCGAGATCCGGACCGGCGTGCGCGTCACCGGCGCGCGGGCCGACGGCCACGGCGCGGTGGTGGAGTGCGACGGGGCGGAGCCGCTGCGCTGCGACCGGGTGCTGGTCGCCGTCGGGCGCGTGCCGTACACGGAAGGGCTTGGCCTCGAGACCGTCGGGATCGCGCTGGACGAGCGCGGCCGGATCCCGGTCGACGCGCACTGGCGCACCTCCGCGCCCGGTGTCTTCGCGATCGGCGACGTGATCCCCGGCCCGATGCTGGCGCACAAGGCCGAGGACGAAGGGGTCGCGTGCGCCGAGTTCATCAAGTCCGGCTACGGCCACGTCAACTACGACGCGATCCCCAACGTCGTCTACACCCACCCGGAGGTCGCCTCGGTGGGCAAGACGGAAGAGGAGCTGAAGACCGCCGGCGTCGCCTACCGCAAGGGGAGCTTCCCGTTCATGGCCAACGGGCGCGCCAAGGCGCTGGCTCAGGTGGACGGCCGGGTGAAGATCCTGGCCGACGCGGCGACCGACCGGATCCTCGGCGTGCACATCCTCGGCCCGCGGGCCGGCGACCTGATCGCCGAGGCGGTCGCGGCGATCGAGTTCGGAGCCTCGTCGGAGGACCTCGCCCGCACCTGCCACGCGCACCCGACGCTGGCCGAGGTCGTCAAGGAGGCGGCCTTGGCCGTCGACGGGCGGGCGATCCACGTCTGAGGCCGAGCAGCCCGCGCCGGCCCCACGCGCCGGCGCCGCGCCGCGCGCCGACGACGGCGCGCTGCTGCGCGTGCCGCGGCCCGGCGTCGCGCTGCGCGGCGCGCTGGCCGAGGGGTACGGCGCCGCGGCCCTGCGGTCGGACCTGCTGGCGAGTCTCGTCGTCGGGATCGTCGCGCTGCCGCTCTCGATGGCGCTGGCGATCGCGTCGGGCGTACCGCCGCAGGTCGGCCTCTACACCGCCATCGTCGCCGGAATCCTGGTTCCGCTGCTCGGCGGCTCGCGCTGGCAGGTGACCGGGCCTACGGCGGCCTTCGTGGTCGTGCTGGCGCCGATCGCCGCGCGCCACGGCGTCTCGGGGCTGCTGGTGGCGACCGTGCTGGCCGGCTTCATGCTGATCGCGATGGGGGTGCTGCGGCTCGGGAAGCTGATCGAGTTCGTGCCCTACCCGGTGACGACCGGCTTCACCGCCGGGATCGGCGTCGTGATCGCGACCCTGCAGCTCAAGGACCTCCTGGGCCTGACGATCGAGTCGCCCGCGCCGCACTTCGTCGAGCGCCTCGGCGACATCGGGCTGGCGCTGCCGACGGCGCGGCTGGCCGACGTGGCGATCGCGGCCCTGACGCTCGCGGTCCTGCTCGCCTGGCCGCGCGTCACGCGCTCGATCCCGTCGCCGCTGGTGGCGCTGGCCGCGGCCGCCGCGGCAGCCTGGCTGGCCTCACGGCTGGTTCCCGGATTCCACGTCGCGACGATCCGCGACCGCTTCGCCTTCGCCGGGGCCGACGGCGCGCTGATCCCCGGGATCCCGCGCCAGCCGCCGCTGCCCGTCCTGCCGTGGCAGGCCGCCGGCGCGGGCGGCCCGGCCGCGCGCTTCTCCTTCGACCTGGTCCGCACGCTGCTCCCGCCGGCCTTCGCGATCGCCGTGCTGGGGGCGATCGAGTCGCTGCTCTCGGCGACGATCGCCGACGGGATGAAGGGGACCAAACACGATCCCGACGCCGAACTGGTGGCCCAGGGGATCGGCAACGTCGTCGCGCCCTTCTTCGGCGGGATCGCGGCGACCGGCGCGATCGCGCGTACCGCGACCGGGATCCGCAGCGGGGCCCGGACGCCGCTGGCCTCGGCCTTCCACGGCGGCGTGGTGCTGGCCGCGATGCTGGCCCTCGCGCCGGCCATGGGCTACCTGCCGATGGCGGCGCTGGCCGCACTGTTGCTGGTCGTGGCCTGGAACATGTCGGAGCTGCCGCACTTCCTGCGGCTGCTGCGCGAGGCGCCGCGCGCCGACGTCGCGGTCCTGCTGGCGTGCTTCGGGCTGACCGTGATCTTCGACATGACCGTCGCCGTGACCGCCGGGATGCTGCTGTCGATGCTGTTCTTCATCAAGCGCATGTCGGATGTCTTCGGGATCGAGCGCGCGGCCGCCGACCACCCCGCGCTGCGCGAACCGCTGCCGCCCGGCGTCGTGCTCTACGAGGTCGCGGGGCCGCTCTTCTTCGGCGCCGCCGCCAAGGCCGTCGAGGCGCTCGAGACGGTCGACCGCAGCGCGCGGGTCGTGGTGCTCGATCTGACCGCCGTCCCCGCGATCGACGCGACCGGCATCGTGCACCTCGAGGCGGCCATCGAGTTCCTGCGGCGCCGCAAGGTGGCGGTGATCCTGGCCGGGCTGCGACGCCAGCCGGCGCGGGCCCTGGTGCGCGCCGACTGGCGGCACCGCCTGCCGGACGTACGGGTGGTACGCCGACTGGATCGAGGAATCGCCCTGGCGCGGTCCGCGACGGATCGCGCGTTGCACCCGCGGAGCGGTTGACGCCCCGCTTCGGCCGGCGCACGGGGGGATTGCAAGGTGTGCGGGATCGGTGCGGGGTTGCGCGAGGCCCCCCCTCCGGCCCCCGTCAGTCTCCCCGCCAGTATCTCTGCCAGTCTCCCCGCCAGTCCCCCCATCAGTCCTCCCGCCAGTCTCCCCGAAAGTCTCGGTGGCCGCCCCACCCGCCTATAATCCGGCCCGGAGGCGCCAGCATTCCGGGCGCCACGAAAGGGGAGTCGCCATGTCCGTCGCGAAAGTGATCGAGATCACCTCGTCGTCCAGCAAGGGGTTCGAGGATGCCGTGCGGTCTGGCGTCGCCACCGTGGCCGAGACCGTGGAGCACGTCCAGGGGGCGTGGGTTTCGGAGCAGAAGGTGGTCATCGACGCAGGGAAGGTCGTCGAGTACCGCGTCACGATGCGCGTGACCTTCCTGGTCGAGAGCGCCAAGGGGAAGAAGTCGCGCAAGAAGTAGGGCGAGTCCGGACGGTAGTGTCACGCATCCGAAATCACGATCACGCCGGGGCGGTCTGGCGAGCCGGCGGCTGCGTCGCTCCTCTTCGCCGTACGGTCCAGAACGGCGGCGGCGTCGCAGCTTGCCCTCGGCTCGCGATCCTCGCCCGGGCAAGATCCTGATTTCGGATTCGTGGCACCAGCGCACGGAGCTGGACGGAGTGCGGCAGAGAGCATCATCAAGAGAGCGACCGCAAGCCCACCTCCCCCCGAACAGAGCAGCCTCGAGTGCACTTCACGCCAGAGAGAGCACCCTCGAGTGCACCTCGCGCCGAAGAGAACGGCCCCATGTGCACCTTCGAATGCGAGGGTGAGTAGTCTGCGGCGGCGGCGCCATCCAGAAGAGTTCGCTTCTGTCCGTTTGCTCCGCACAAGAGCCCCGGCGGTGCGGCCCGGAATGTCGCCCCCACCGCACCGGGCCCCTCGCGTGCACTCGACCCTGCTCCGTCCCGCGCGAAGTGCAATCGGGGAGGCTCTCTTCCGGCTGCAGCACTCGCGGACGAGTGACTGCCGTCAGGCATGCCGAGGTGGGTGCCGTGCCCGGGAGACCCACGCACCCGGAATCGCGCGGGCCCGGGGGCCGCGTCTACGACAGGATCCGCTCCAGGTCGTGCCGCGTGAGCCCGATGCCGTGGTGCGCGTCGGTGCGCCGGGCCGGCCGGCCGCCTTCGAAGAGGATCAGCGTCGGCACGACGTCGATGCCGTACTCGTCCCAGAGCGGGTTGTCGTCGTCGTCGACCACCGCCTCGACCGGGACCCAGTCGGTCGCCGCCGCGCCAGCCTCGGCGAAGACCGGCACGAAGCTCCGGCAGTAGGGGCACCAGGTGGCGTGGAACAGCACCAGCGCACGCCGGCCGTCGATCGCCGCCGCCAGCGCACGCGTGTCGTTGACCTTGATCATCCGTCCCCTCGCTCGAGCGCGTGCTTTTTAGCACGGGGGACGGGGCGGCGCCGCCTTCGGCGGCCGGCGCGCGGGTGCGTCGGGTCCGCTACCGCGCGCCCGCGACCGCGGTGCCGCCGCCTTCCGGCGCGGCGCCGGCGGCAGGAATCCCGGCGGCAGAGGTCTAGGAAGTCGGGGCCCCCGCAGAAGCGGCATCGGCGGAAGCGGCTCCTGCGGGAGCGGTCCCGGCGGCCGCCGAGCGCCGGCGCGTCGCGGGCCGGTCGATCCGCTCCAGCAGCCGGTCAATCGCGTCGAGTTTGGCCGGCGTGTCGGCCACGATCAGCACGCCGCGCTCGGGCAGCTCGGCGATCCGGCCCGCCTCGAAGATCGTGCGGAGCACCAACGCGGCTTCCCTCGTGGCGAGGTGTTTCAGTTCGTACACCCGGACCTGCGCGGTTCCGTCGCCCGGGATCGGCGCCTGCGCTCGCGCGGCCCCGGTCCCCAGGAGCGCGAGCGAAAGTCCCGCCATCAGCAGCCAACGCGTTCTCCTCACGTGCGGTCCTCCACCGGTGTCGCTCGGACTACGCGCCTGCGACGCACTCCGTCTAGTCGCCCGACGGCCGCTTGCCCCGCGGCGCCCAGCGGTGCTACAACCCGGACGTCGACACGCGGTCCGGTAACGGGAAAGGGGTGCGATTCCCCTGCCGCCCGGCGACTGTGAGCGGTGACGGCATCCGCAGTCCCTGCCCCTGGGGCGGGGAAGCCACTGGGACGGCGCCGAGGCGCCGGCCCGGGAAGGCGCGGACGGCCGGTTGACCCGCGAGCCAGGAGACCGACCGGGACGCGCGAGGTGGACCCGACCAGGGCCAGGGTCCTCCGCTTCGTGCGCACCGGCCCCCTCGCTTCGACGGCGTGGGGTTTTTTCTTGGCCGGGGCGCCCGGGGCTCGATCTCCGCCCCACGGAGATCGCCATGCATCGCCTCTGCCTCGCGCTCGCCGCGCTGATCGCGCCGGGCGCCCTTGCCGCGACGGGGCCACCGTCCCCGGCCGGCGAGTCCCCCGCGTCATCGTCCTCCGCCGGGCCACCCGCTGCGGCAGCAGCCAGCGCCGCCACGACCCCTGACCCCGACGGCAGCGCCGCCTCCACGCTCACGGAAGAGGTCCTGGTCCGGGCCCGCGCGCCGCGGCCGGAAGACGCCGCCTTCGCGACGGTCGTCCCGGCCGACGACCTGGCGCGCCGCGGCGCCGACCTCTCCGACCTGCTGCGCCGCGTCCCCGGCGCGCGTGTCGCTTCCTACGGCGGCATCGGCCAGTTCGCGACCGTTTCGCTGCGCGGCTCGACCGCCGAGCAGGTCACGCTGCTGATCGACGGCGTGCCGCAGAACCGCGCGCTCGGCGGCCCGGTCGACCTCTCCACGATCCCCGCTTCGCAGGTCGCGGAGGTCGCGGTCTACCGCGGCTTCGCGCCGACCGCGCTGGGTCTCGACGGCCTCGGCGGGGCGATCGACGTCCGCACCCGACGCCCCGTCGACGAGGTCTCGAGCGTCGCCGTCGACCTGGTCGCCGGCTCGCTCGCCACCGCGCGGGCCGCCGCCGGCTGGGGCCTCCCGTTCGCCGACGGGAGCGGCGGAATGCGCCTCGCGCTGGAGGCCTTCCGCTCGGATGGCGACTTCGTGTACCTCGACACCGCGGGCACGATCTACGAGCCCTCCGACGACCAGCAGCGCACCCGCGCCAACAACGACAGCTCGTCCTTCGCGCTGCAGTTCCAGGGTGTTCTCGACCGCGTCGCCGGCGGCGCGTTGACGTTCGGCCTGCGCGGCCGCACCGGCGAGGGGGGCGTTCCCGGTCCCGACTCGCTCCCCTCCGAGACCGCGCGGCTCGACGAGGACGCGGCGAACCTGGCACTGGGTTGGACGCGCGGCGGCTGGGAGCTGGCAGCCGACGGCTTCGGCGAGCGCACGCTCTTCGACGACCCCGACGCCGACCTCGGCGTCCGTCGCTCGCAGGAGACGCGGATCGGCGGCGCGGGGCTGGGCGCTGCGTGGCGCGGCCGGGCCGGCGCGCATCACCTGCTGGTCCGCGCCGACGCGCGCTGGGAGCGGGCCCGCGTCACCGACGACGCGCTGGCCCTCCCCGACCGCGGGGGCGGCACCCGCACCGCGCTCTCGATCGCGGCCGAGGACGCGCTGACCCTGGGCCGCTGGACGGTCGCCCCGGCGCTGCGCTGGAAGGGTCGCGACGACCGCTTCGTCGCCGGCGCCGACGGCCTGCTCCCGCCGCCGGCGACCTCGGGCGACGACGCCTGGCTCGACGGCAAGCTCGCGGTGGCGTACGCAGTCGGCGCGGCCGACGCGCTGCGCGCCAGCGCCGGCCGTTTCTCGCGCGACCCGAGCCTGGTCGAGCTGTTCGGCGATCGCGGCGCGGTCGTCGGCAACCCGCGCCTCGAGCCGGAGACGGGCCTCAAGGCCGAGCTGGGCTACGCGCTGGGGGAGCGCGACTGGGGCGGCTGGCGCCTCGCCGGCGAACTCGTTGCGTTCGGCAGCCGGATCGACGACATGATCCTGCTGTGGCCCAACGCGCAGGGGGTCGTCGTCCCGCGCAACATCGCCTCGGCGCAGCTCTACGGGCTGGAGGGCTCGCTCGCGCTGCGCGTCCCCGGCGACCTCGTGTTCGAGGCAGCCGGGACGCTGCTCCGCTCCCAGGACACCTCGGGCGGCTTCGCCGACGGTAACCCGCTGCCGGGCCGGCCCGGCCAGGAGGGCTTCCTCGCCGCGCGCTGGTCGCCCGGCCGGTGGCAGGTCGGCTGGGAGCTGACCTACGTCGGCGAGAACTCGACCGACCCGCTTGACCAGCCGCGCTACCGGATCCCGGCGCGCACGCTGAACGACGCGATGCTCTCGTGCGCCGTCGGCCGCGGGTTCCGCGTCGGGCTCGAGGTCCGCAACCTCTTCGACGTCGAGACGCGCGACGTGCTGCGCTTCCCGCTGCCGGGACGGATGGTCTTCGCCAGCCTCTCCTGGGCTCCGGGGGAGGGACGATGACCCGCCTGCTGCTGCTCCTTGCCACCGTCGCCGGGGGTGCGGCCTGCGGCGGCTCGTACGTGCCCCCCTCCGCGCCCGCGACCGGCCAGCCGGCCGCGCCGCTGGGCCGCGCCTTCGACCTGACCGTGCGGCTGCCGTTCCTGGAACTGCCGGAGGTCCCGGCGCGCGGCGCGACGCTGGCGGTCGAGCTGGAGGTCGACGGGGTGGGGGACGGCCGCCACGGCGTCACCGTGCGCTACGACAAGGCGCAGGCCGGCGGGCAGCAGTTCGACGTGCTCGACCTCTCCGGCGGCGACGCCGAGCTGGTCGAGAACGACGGCGCCTGGCTGATCGCGCGGCTCGGCCCGGTGCAGGTCGCAGGGACCGCCTTCGAATACCGCCTCGAGGGGACGACGGGTCCCGGCGGCTGGGTGGTCGCGGGGAGCAGCCGCGAGTCGCAGACCGGCGGCGAGGGGACCTTCAACGGCAGCCGCCGCCACCGCTTCGCGGTCGCCTGCACCGACTACGCCTCGGGTGGCCAGGTCGTCCTGCTGGAGTGGCGCGAAGGGGGCGGCCTGACGGTGCGCGACCAGGTCACGGAGGCCAGCTCCGACCCCCGGCTGCGGCTGACCCGTGACGCGCTCTTCGTGATCAACGGCTTCTCCTACGACAACCTGCAGCGGCTCGACCCGGCGGAGGAGTTCGCGACCGCCTGGCAGGCCGGGACCGGGCCCGGCTCGAACCCGCGCGACGTCGCACTGATCGAGTCGGCCAAGGCCTACCTCTCGCGCTACGAGCCCCCGTTCGACGACCTCCTGGTGATCGACCCGCGCGGCGGTGCCCGCCGCGGCTCGATCCCGCTCGGCCCGCTTGCCGCCAACCCCGACGGCACGCCGCGCCCCGACGAGATCGCTCCCGTCGGCGACACGGTCTTCGTCGCGCTGCAGGACATCGACCGCACCTTCACCCGCTACGGCGAAGGTAAGCTGGCGGTGATCGACCCGCGGACCGACCGCGTCGTCGGCAGCGTCCCGCTTCCCGGAAAGAACCCGGTCGCGCTCCGGCCCCTGACCGGCCGCGACGGCCGCGAGCGGATCTACGTCGCGCTGGCCGGGATCTACCCCGGCCTGCTGCCGCAGGAGCTGTCGGGCGGCGTGGCCGTGGTCGACGCCGGCAGCCGCGCCTTCGAGCGCTGGGCGCTGGACGACGACGACGCAGGGGGGAACGTCGGCGGGCTCGAGCTGGCTGGCGAGCGGCTGGGGTACGCCCTGGTGACCGACGCCGCGTACGTGTCGCGCGTCGTGGCCTTCGACCCGGAGCGGGCCGAACTGCGGCGCGAGGTGCTGAGGACGCCGGAGTACGTCGGCGGGATCGAGTTGGACGGGGGCGGCGTGCTGGCCGTGGCCGAGGCCAGCTTCTTTACGCCGCGGGTCTGCCTGTGGCGCATCCCGGCCGACCCGGCGGGGGAGGAGACCCCGTTGGGCTGCGCTGCGATGCCGCTCCCGCCGGTCGCGCTGGAGCCGCTCGATTGAGCCCCGTCCGCTGCCCCGCCCGCCGCTCCGGCTGCCGTGCCGCCCGCCTCTCCGCCCGCCGTCCGGGCAGCCCCCTTCTCGTGGCCACCCCCACGCGAGCCGGCGGCGCGGCGGCCCCGTACAATCGACTCATGCCCCTCCGCCTGGTCCTCGCCCTCACCCTGCTGCCGGCCCTCCTCCTGTCGCTCGCGACGCTCCCCGCCGCGGCCGGCACCGGCGCCGCCGAGCTGCAGCTCGACCGCGGCGCGGTCGGCGCGCTGCTCCAGGCGCACCTCCCGGCGCGCACCGCGGTCGCGCTGCCGCCCCTGGGGCGGATCACGCTCGCCGTGACCGCGCCCGACCCGGTGAGCTTCGTCGACGGCGCACTGGAGACCTCGCTGCGGGTCGAGATCATCGAGGCCCGGATGGGGGGCCGGGTGACGGTCCGGATGGTGCCGGAAGTCGACAAGGACGGCGGCACGCTCGTTTTCCGCACGACGCGCGCACAGCCGACCGGCGAGCTGGCGGGACTCCCCGACCTGGCACCGCTGCTGCCACCGATCGAGCTGCCGCGGGTCTTCGACTGGCTCGCGGGACCCGACTCGGGCTCGGCTGGGACGCGCTTCACGGTCGCGGTGCAGGGGGTGACGGTCGGAGCTGAGCGGATGACGGTGAAGATGGGGCTCGCGACACGCCCGGCGGCCTCCGCGGCGCGCCCGCCCGCGGCGCCGTCCCGGCCTGCCGCACCACCGGCCCGCCCGCCGACGTCGAAGTAGGGAAGCCGGCGGAAAAGCAATCGGCCCGCCGTGAGGCGGGCCGTCGCGCGGGAACCGGAAGCTGGCAGGGCTACGGGGATTCGAACCCCGGTTTCATGGCTGAGAACCACGCGTCCTAGACCCCTAGACGATAGCCCCGCGTGGTCGGCTCCGGGCCGAGTGTCAACCGAGCCGCCCGCGGCGCGCCGGGACACCTGAAGAAACGATGAGGCGGACCGCCACGGCGGCCCGCCTCGCACGACCCGGCGCAGCGGCGCCGGGTCAGGGGGTTTCGCTCGAAGCTCCCGCCGGCGGCGCAGCGGGGGGCGGCGTCGGGGCGACGGCGGCGTTCATCGAGCGGCGCACGACGATCCGCGCTTCCTTCTGCGGCTTGGGGCCGGGCGCCGGGGCCTTGGGGGCCTTGGTCGGCGTCGGCGACATCTTCGCGGCGACGGCAGACGCGATGGCGGTCTTGACCGGCGCGGCCTTGGCCTTGGCCTTCACGGCGGCGCCGACGGCGGTCACCGCCGCGGCGACCTTCCTTTCCGCTCTCTTCGCGCGGGCCTTCTGGACCATTGCGCCGACGGCCGTCTTGGGGGCCTTGGGCTTGGCCGCGGTCTTGACGGCCCTGGCCGCGCCCGCGACGGCTCGCTTCGCCTTGCGCACCGCACGCTTCGCCTTCGCCTTGACCAGCGCCTTCTTGAGCCTGCCGGGCGGCTTGGCGGCCCTCTTCGCCTTCTTCACGGCCTTCCTGACGGCCCGCTTGGCCTTCCTGACGGCCTTCTTGACCTTCCTCTTCGCCTTGGCCGCGGTCTTCGTGGCGGCCTTCGTCGGGTCTTTCTTCTTCAGCGCCATGAGATTGCCTCCGTCGATCGACCTTTTTCGACGACGATCGACGTCGCGATAATAGCAAAGTTCGCACGCGCGAAACGCGCGTCAGCGCGTGTTTCGTCGCCCTCCCGTCCCGCTCGGAGGAGGCGACGCCGTGCGCGGATCGTCAGGCCAGGCGTGGCGCGGGTAGCGCCGCATCAACTCGCGCCGCAGCGCGGGGTAGTGCCGCTCCCAGAAGCCGGCGAGATCGGTCGTGACCTGCACCGGGCGCTGGTTCGGCGCGAGCAGGTGCAGCACGAGCGGCACACGGCCGTCGGCGGCGCGCGGCCCCTCGCCCATCCCGAAGAAGTCCTGCAGCCGCGAGGCGATCCAGGGGGGCTTCCCCGGCTCGTAGTGGACGGCGACGCGCCGCCCACCGGGAAGGGTCACGCGCTCCGGCGCCAGCCGCTCGACGGCCGCTCGCTGGGCCGGGGCCAGACCGGCGAGCCAGCCCGCCAGCAGCGCCGACTCGCGCAGTTCGTCCAGGCTCCGGCGCCCGGCGCAGGCCGCGCGCAGCGCGGCGTCCAGCGCCGCCTCGTCGAGCCGCGGCAGCCCGGCCTGGTGCTCGGCCGCGAAGGCGATCCGCTGCTGCCAGCGGGCCAGCTCCTCCAGGTCGAGCACCGCGCCGAGCCCCAGCTCCCGCACCGCGCGATGCAGGACTTCGGCCGTCTCGTCGTCGGCCGGCGCCGGAACGCGACTGGCGTCGAGCGTCAACCCCTCGAAATGCAAGGCCGAGATCCGCTCGACCCGCCCGGAGGCGGCCTGGAAGACCGTCTCCGTTCGGTCCTCCAGCCGCCCGGGGAAGAGGTCGATCAGCCAGGCCGGGTCGATCGCGCTGGCCAGCCGGACCGCGACGCCGCGCTCGCGCCGGTCGTCGGCGTCGACGGCGACCAGGAACTCCGCGCTGCGCACGACGGAGGAGGGGGCCAGTTCGCCGGCGCCGCCGCGCGCGAAGACCAGCGCCGGCCGGCCGGGCTCGCGGCGCCGCGCGACGCGGTCGGGGAAGGCGGCCAGCGTCGCCTCCAGCAGGACCCGCTCCTCGGACTCGGGGTCGAGCGGCGGATCGGCCGCGCGTCGGGTCAGCCGCAGCAACTGGTCCCGCGCCCGCAGCACCGCCAGCGTCGCCGCCGGGTCGAGCCCTCGGGCGCGCAGCCGCTCCGGCGAGTGGACGTCGCGCGTCGCCTCCTCGACCGCGTCGAGTTGGGCCAGCAGGTCCGACGGACCGGCCGGGCCCGCGCCGCCGCCGGGACCGGCTGAGCCGCCGCCGTCGCCCCGCGCCGTGCCGTCGCCGAATCGCGTCCGCGCCGCCAGCCGGACCTCGCGCTCGCCCAGGAGCGCCGCGAACAGCGCCCCGCGCCGTGCGGCCCCGCGGCGCGCCGCCTCGTCCAGCAGCCGTGCGGCGCGCGGGTGGAGCGGGTAGCGCAGCAGGGCGCGGCCGGTCGCCGTCAACTCGCCGCCGAGCGCGGTCGCCCCCAGGTCCACCAGCAGCCGCTCGCCCGCCTCGAGCGCGGCCGGGCGCGGCGTCTCGAACCACTCGAACGCCGCCGCGTCGCGTACCCCCAGCGCGTGGAGCAGCAGCAGGCTGCCCGCCAGGTCCTCGCGCCGCACTGCCGGCTCGTCGAAGGCCGGGCGCGTGTCGTGGTCGTGCCGGGTGAACAGGTGCAGGCAACGCCCCGGCGCGGTCCGGCCGGCGCGGCCGGCGCGCTGCGCCGCCGAAGCGCGGCTGATCGGCCGGGTCGCCAGTGTCGGCAGCCCCGACCAGGGGGAGTGGCCGGCCACGCGCGCCAGCCCCGAGTCGATCACGACCGTCACCCCGTCGATCGTGACCGAGGTCTCGGCGACGTTGGTCGAGAGGATCAGCTTGCGGCGCGGCGCGGGGCGCACCGCGCGGTCCTGCTCGGCCGACGGCAGGTCGCCGTGCAGCGGGACGATCTCCAAGTCGTGTGCCGCAGCCAGGCCGGTGCAGGCCTCGCGCGCCCGCCGGATCTCCGCCGCGCCGGGCAGGAAGACCAGGATGTCGCCGCGGCCTTCGCCGGCGCCGCGGCGGTCCCCGGAGCCAGCGGCGCCGCGGCCATCCGGCCCGCCTTCGCCCTCGACCGCGGCCCGCACCGCCGAGGCGACCTGCTGCGCGAGCGGGCGCGGGTCGGGTCGCGACAGGTGCTCGACGGCCACCGGGAAGGGGCGCCCCGCGACGCGGTGCACCGGCGCGTCCAGGAAGGCGGCCACCGGCTCGGCCGCCAGCGTCGCGCTCATCGCGACCAGCCGCAGGTCGGGGCGCGCCCCGCGCTGCAGCCGCCGCAGCAGGGCCAGCGCCAGGTCGGCGTCGAGCGTCCGCTCGTGGAACTCGTCCAGCACGACGGCCGCCACGCCGTCCAGCGCCGGGTCGGTCGCGAGGCGGCGCAGCAGGACCCCTTCGGTGAGGTAGACCAGGCGCGTGGCGGGCCCCGCAGCCTCCTCGAAGCGGATCCGGTAGCCGACGCGGTCTCCCAACCGCTCGCCGCGCTCCTCCGCGACGCGGCGGGCGGCCAGCCGCACCGCCAGCCGGCGCGGCGCGGTGACCAGCACCTCGCGCCCGGCGGCAAAGGACGCGTCGAGCAGGGCGGGGGGAACGCGGGTCGTCTTCCCCGCGCCCGGCTCGGCGACCAGGACGAGAGACGAGTGCCGCTCCAGCGCCCCGACCAGGTCGGGAAGCTCGGGGTCGATCGGGAGCGGCGTCAAGGGCGCGGCGGGGGGCCTACGCGCCCGCGGCCGGCGGCGTGAAGACGCGCGTTGCCAGCTCGCGGTCGATCATGAAGAGGCCGGCGCCGTCCTTGCCGGCCAGCTTCAGCTTCTGGACCACGTCCTCGGCGGTCTTCTCCTCCTCGATCTGCTCGGAGATGAACCACTGGAGGAAGTTGTGCGTGCCGTGGTCGCGGTGCTTCACCGCCAGGTCGGCGATCTTGTGGATCCGCGCGCTGATCAGCCGCTCGTGGGCCAGCGCGGCCTCGAAGGCGGCCAGGGGCGACCTCCACTGCGACGGCGGCGCGGCGACCGCGCCCAGCGCGACCCGCCCGCCGCGGTCGACGATGTACTCGAAGTACTTGCTGACGTGGACCAGCTCCTCCTGCGTCTGGATCCGCATCCAGTTCGCGGCCCCGGGGATCCCGGTGGCCTCGAAGTAGGCGGCCATCGCGTAGTACAGGTAGGAGGAGAAGAGCTCGGCGTTGATCTGGTCGTTCAGGGCCTTCTCGATGTCGGCGTGCAGCATCGCGGTCACTCCTCGACGGTCCCGGGCGGGA
>JALOKP010000231.1 GCA_025456425.1 Acidobacteriota bacterium
CTGCCGGCCGCGCAGCGACAGGAAGCGGTGCGCGTACCAGTCCCAGAAGCGCTGCGGGTCGGTCTTGAGCGCGCGGAAGGTCGCGATCTCGATGTCGTCGCGGCGCCAGATCGCGTCGGGATCGGCCCCGCGGAAGGTCGGGATCCCGCTCGCGACGCTCACCCCCGCGCCGGTCACGAACAGCGGCAGCTCGTTCCCGGCCCCGGCGATCAGTCCGGCGATCCGGTCGGCGTAGGCGTCGAGGTGGCTCATCGGGCGTTCCTCCTGGAGGGTCAGGCCGGCGTGACCTCGCCGGCGATCGGCGTCAGGAGCCGTTCGCGCACCTCGGCCGGCCCGCCGCAGGTGCCGAGCAGGTACATCAGCTTCACCGCGGCCGCTTCGGTCGTCATGTCGCCGGTACCGACCGCGCCGACCTCGCGCGCCAGCCGCCCGCCGGCGTAGTGCGTCAGGTCGACCAGCCCGTGCAGCGACTGCGAGCCGATCGCGACCACGATCCCGGCCTCGACCAGCGTGGCGATCGCCCGGGCCACGCCGCGGTCGACGACCGGGACGTTCCCGACGCCGAAGGCCTGCACCAGCACCGCCCCGACGCCGCTCTGCGCCAGGCAGCAGAGCGGCTCGGCCGGCTGGCCAGGCAGCAGCCGTACCGCGGCGACGCGCGCGTCGAACCGCCCCTCGATCGCCAGCGGCCCCCGCGGTCGCAGCGGCTCCGAGAGCATCCGCACCCCGGTCCCGATCTCCGCCAGCGGCGGGAAGTTGGGGGAGCGGTAGGCGGCGAAGGCGAAGGTGCTGCGCTTGGTCGTCCGGTTGCCGCGCAGCAGGTGGCCGTCGAAGTAGATCCCCACCTCCGGGATCGGGCGGGTCGCCAGGTCGACCGCGCCGACCAGGTTGGCGCGGCCGTCCGAGCGCGGGTCGGCCAGCGGCCGCTGCGCGCCGGTCAGGATCACCGGCTTGGGCAGGTTGCGCAGCAGGAAGGACAGCGCCGAGGCGGTGTAGGCCATCGCGTCGGTTCCGTGGGTCACGACGATCCCGTTCCAGCCGTCGACCGCACCGGCGATCTCCCGCGCGAACGATTCCCAGTGGGCCGGCGTCACGTCGCAGGAATCGAGGTTGCAGAGGACCCGCGCGTCGATCTCCGCGATCTCCGCCAGCTCGGGGACGCTCTCCAGGATCGCCGAGCCGAACTCGTCGGGGGCCAGGGCCTGGTCCGCGGTGCGGGGGCGCATCCCGAGCGTCCCGCCGGTGTGGAGGATGAGGACCCGTCGCTTCACGGGCGGCATTGTAGGGGAACTCGCCGGGCACGAAGGGCGGAAGTGGCGCGATCCGCGCTACGATAGCCGCATCGCCCGCCTGGGGCGCGGTGACGGGAGACGGTCCATGACGAAGAACAAGGCACGGTTCGCAGTGGCGGCCCTGGCGGTCGCGCTGGCTTGCAGCGCGGTGCTGGCCGAGGCGCCGGTGACGAAGCTGAGGATCGAGGTCGACGGCAAGGCGGACGGCAACGGCTACATCAACTTCACCTTCACCCCGGCCACCGGCGAGGCCTTGAAGATCGAGGTCCCGGTCGTCGACCGCGACCGCGAAGAGGCGATTTCCGCGGGGATCGCGAAGGCCTTCAAGGTCGCGCTCGGCGACGCCTACCGCGTCGACACCCGCGGCAACGACGAGGTCAAGATCGAGGCCCGCGACAAGAAGAACGCGTTCCAGGTCGCGGTCTCGGACCTTTCGGTGAAGGGTGTCTCGGTCAAGCTGAAGTAGAGCGGAACTGGCGGAGAGGGAGGGATTCGAACCCTCGGTAGAGGTTTTAGCCCCTACAACGGTTTAGCAAACCGTCCTCTTAAGCCACTCGAGCACCTCTCCGCGGGCGGGACGGCCCAAAGCCGCGCGATTATGGCGACGAGACGGGGTCCGGGCAACCGGCGCCCCGCGTCACGCGCCGGCCGGCTCGACGAAGGCCAGCGCGCGTCCCGCGCGCTCCCCGTCGCGCCGGTACGAGGGCCAGCCCTGGCCGCAGACCGTGCAGGGCCCGACCCGCTCGATCGCCTCGGGCGCCAAGCCGGCGCGCCGCAGCCGGTCCTCGACCACGCCCCTCAGGTCGAGCAGCGGCCGGCCGCGCGGTCCCGGCACGACCCGGAGCGCCGCGGGCGCCACCGCCTCGATCACCCCCGGCCCGACCTCGTAGCAGCAGCCCCCCGCGGCCGGGCCGATCGCGGCGACGAGCGCCCGCCCGGGGGCCGCGGTCCGCAGCCGTTCGATCGCGGCCTCGATCACCCCCGCCGCGAGCCCCCTCCACCCGGCGTGGACCGCCGCGACCGCGGCGCCCCCCTCCGCCGCCAGCAGGAGGGGGACGCAGTCGGCGGTCACCACCCCGATCGCCGGGCCGCCGGCGCGGGACAGGGCGGCGTCGGCCGGGACGGGGGGGGCCGCCGCGCCGGTCGGCTCCGCGACCGCCGCGCCGTGGACCTGCTGCGGCCGCCAGGCCGAGACTCCGGCGGGGTCGGGGGAAAAGCCGTGCCGGACGCCGGCGCGGCGGGTGAGCAGGGGGCTGGTCAGCGACTCGGCCACGGGGCGTCGGCTCCTCCCGGGCGGGGATCCGGCCCGGCGCGAACTTGACCGCCTGCCGGTATCCCGCCAGAATGCAACGTTTTTCGCGGCCCCGGCGGCCCTCCGCCTGGCCGCCCCATCGACCCGGGGTGCGGCCGCCGCCCCCCGGTCCGGCGAGGTCCTGTCAACCATGACCCAGTTCCCAGAGCCCGTCACCGGCACCGGTGCGCCGCTCGCCCTGCTCGCGCAGCAGGCGGGCGCCCCGGGAGCCGGGGCCTTCCTCATCCAGTTGGCCCCGATCCTCCTGGTCTTCGTCGTCTTCTACTTCCTGCTGATCCGGCCGGCCCGCCAGCGGCAGAAGGCGCACGAGGAGATGCTGAAGCTGATCCAGCCCGGCGAGACGGTGGTCACCTCCGGCGGCCTGGTCGGCAAGGTGATCCGGGTCGAGGAGAACAAGCTGAAGGTCCGGATCGCCCCGACGGTCGAGGTGACCGTGCTCCGCTCCCACATCGCCGGGAAGTCGGACGAGGAGACGCTGTGAA
>JALOKP010000232.1 GCA_025456425.1 Acidobacteriota bacterium
GCGGTTCCGCGAGACGCTCGAGCGCCGCGTGCCTGCGCTGGCGGAGGGGGGCGAGGGGACGATCACGCTCGGCGGCCGCGGCTTCCGGCTGCGCCGCCATCTGCTCGACGACCTCGGCGAGCACCGGATGCACGAGGCGATCGCGCAGCTCGGCCGCGCGCTGATGGTCTTCCACTCGCCGTCGGACGAGTCGCTGGAACTGGAGCAGGCGCTCGCGATCTTCGAACAGGCGGCGCAGCCGAAGAGCTTCGTCACGCTCCCGGGCGCGGACCACCTGCTGTTCAGCGACGAGCGCGACGCGGTCTTCGTGGCCGACGTGGTCGCGGCCTGGGTGCGCCGGCACCTCTGAGGGCGACGCGGTTCCCGGGATTGACACGGCTGGAGCAAGGACCCCAGACTCCGGCGAAGAGAGGGGGCCCGCTTGCGAAAGTTCCCGTTCGTCCTGCTCCTGGCACCCTCCGTGCTCCTCGCGGACGAGGTCTACCTCAAGGGAGCCGGCACGATCTCCGGCCGGATCGTCGAGCAGACCGAGACGACGATCACCGTCGACGTCGGGGGCGGGACCGTCGGGGTCCCGGTGGCGCGCGTCGAGCGGATCGAGAAGAAGCGCTCACCGCTGGACGACTACGACGAGCGCGCCGCCGCGCTGGGGCCCCGGGACGCCGACGGCTGGCTGCAGCTCGGGCGCTGGGCCTCGAAGCAGGGCCTGTCCGCGCAGTCCCGCGAGGCCTTCGAAACGGTGATCACGATCGATCCGAACGACGAGGAGGCGCGCGCCGCCCTCGGCTACGTCCTGGTCGACGGCCGCTGGATGACGGAAGAGCAGGGCTACGAGGCCCGCGGCTTCGTCAAGTACCAGGGCGAGTGGGTGACGCGCAGCGAGGCCCAGGCGATGGAATCGAGCTACCAGGCGAGCCGGGACGCCGAGCGGCGCGCGATCGACGCCGAGGCCGCGGCGCTGCGGGCCGAGCAGGCGGCGGAGCAGGCGGCCAAGGAGGCCGAGAGCGACGCATGGCAGCAGTACAACGATCCGCTCCTCTGGGGAGGATGGGGCTACGGGGTGACCTACTGGCCCTCGACCCCGAACCGGCCCAACCGGCCGAACGCACCGAACCGGCCGGCGCAGTTGCCGGCGCGCGCACCGGCGGGGGGACGGAGATGAGAGAGCGCCGCGGAATGCTCGCCGGACGACTGCTGTCCCTGGCCGCGGCGGTGCTGCTCGCCACGCCCGTGACCACCCCGGTGTTCGCCGCTGCGGCAGCGGCGCCCACGCCACCCCTGGACGAGATCGTCGCCCGCCACGTCAAGGCGCGCGGCGGGATCGAGCGGCTGCACGACCTCCAATCGCTGCGCCAGACCGGCACCGTTACCGCCGGTGGTGGACGGCAGGCGCTGGTCTCGCGCGAGGTCAAGCGCCCGGGGAAGATCCGCTTCGAGTTCACCGTCCAGGGCGTGACCGCGGTGGCGATCTGCGACGGCGAGCGCGGCTGGAAGGTCTCCCCGCTCGAAGGGGATATCCAACCGACGGGGCTCTCGGAAGAGGTCGTGCGCGAGGCGATGGAGCAGGCGGACCTCGAGGGGCCGCTCGTCGACTGGAAGGCCAAGGGCAGCCAGCTCGAGCTGGTCGGCCGCGAGACGCTGGGCGACCGCGCGGTCTACCGCATGAAGCTGACCCTCAAGTCGGGGGCCGTGCAGGAGCTGTTTCTCGACGCGAAGACCTACCTGGTCATCTGCACCGACTCGACGCGCACGATCAAGGGATGGCCGGTCCGGGTCCGGACCGTCTTCGCCGACTACCGGAAGACGAAGGGGATCCTCTTCCCCCACCGCGTCGAGACCATGGCCTCCGGACGGCCGGGGCGCCTGCTGATCCAGGTCGAGAAGGTCGAGGTCAACCCGGCGCTGCCCGACTCGCTTTTCGTGCTGAGCGCGGCGGCCCGCCCCTGACGGCGCGCGGCCGCCGCCGCTCAATGCGGCTCCCGGCGACGAGGCCGTCCGGCGGGAACGTCTCGCGGCGCAGGACCGGCAGTCGCGCCATTCGGGCATAATCCGCCCGTGACGCCACCCCTTCAGGACACCTCCCCCGAGGCCGAGGCCGTTCTCGTCGCGGGCTGGCGGGCGAGGACGCCGGCGGAGAAGCTCGCGCTCGTGTCCGCGATGACGCGGACCGCCCAGGAGCTGAGCCTCGCCGGAATCCGCGCGCGCCATCCCCACGCCACCGAGGACGAGCTTCGCCTGCGGCTCGCTGCCCTCCGTCTGCCGCGCGAGCTGATGATCCGGCTCTTCGGATGGGACCCCGCCGTCGAGGGGTACTGATGGTCGCCGACCCGCTCGCGGTCGCGCTGCGCGTCGCGTCCGTTTTCGAGGCGCTCGGCGTGGCCTACGCGCTGGGCGGTTCGCTCGCGAGCTCGCTGCACGGGGAGACCCGCGCCACGATGGACGTCGATTTCGTCGCTGACCTCCGCGAGCCGCTCGTCACGGAGTTCGTGAACGCGCTGGGAGCCGACTTCTACGCGGACTCCGACGCGATCCGCACGGCGGTTCGCGGGCGTCGTCACTTCAACGTGATCTACCTTCCCGCCCTGTTCAAGGCGGACGTATTCGTGGCCACGACGAGCGAGCTCGACCATGACGAGTTGGAGCGTCGCCAGCAGGTCGTGGTCTCGACCGATCCGCGACGGGCCCTCTGGGTCGCCTCGCCCGAGGACGTGGTCCTTCAGAAGCTGTCGTGGTTCCGGCAGGGAGAGGGCGTTTCCGACCGCCAGTGGCGCGACGTGCTCGGCGTGCTCCGCGTGCAGGCCGGCCGGCTCGACCGGGGCTACCTGGAGAGCCGTGCCCGGCGGGCCGGGCTGACGGCGCTGCTCGAAAAGGCGCTGGCGGAGGCCGCGGGTTAAGCCGAGAGCCCGCCCCCGGCCGCCTACCGCACCCGCGCCGCCTTCTGCGCGGGCGGCGCCGCGGTGCCTCCCAGCCGGAACGCCGCCAGCTCGGCCTGCCGCGCGTAGTCGATCGCCTCGCCCAGGATCCGCGCCGCCTCCTGCGGGGCGTGGAAGCCCATCGAGTTCGGCCTCGGCCAGCCGATCGTCGCCGGCGCCCGCGGCCTGGGCCGCCGCGATCGCCCCGATCGCTGCGACCGTCGCCTCCTCGGCGCGGATCATCAGCGCCTTCGTGCGGTCCTGGATCTCCTCGACCCGGGCCTTGATCTCCTGCTCCGTCCGGCGGTGGCAGACCTGACAGGCCCTGGCCTCGTTGAGCATCGGCGACCGGACCTGGTGGTCGGTCACCTTCCGCGCCCCCTCGCGGACGTACGGCATGTGGCAGTCGACGCAGGTCACGCCGCTCCGCGCGTGAATCCCCTGGCTCCACAGCTCGAACTCGGGGTGCTGCGCCTTGAGCACCGGCGCGCCGTTCTCCTTGTGGACCCAGTCCTTCCAACCGACCTCGTCGTAATAGGCCTCGGCCTGCTCCATCTTCAGTCCGTTGTGCCAGGGATAGGTCAGGTACTTGTCGGGCGGCTTGAAGTAGTACTCGACGTGGCACTGGCCGCAGACGAAAGAGCGCATCTCCTGCCGGCCGGCCAGCGCGTTGGGGTCGTACTCGCCCTTGCGGCCGTCCTTGCGCCAGCTCTCGATCGAGGGGAAGTGCGGCACCGGGTCGGCCGAGGCGGCCAGCGCGCGGATCCCGTTGAGGAAGCCCGGGCGCGTGACACGCAGCTTCATCGAGACCGGCTCGTGGCAGTCGATGCAGGCGACCGGGTGCTCGACCAGCTGCGTCGCTTCGGCGTAGGGCATCTTGTTGACGAGTTCGAAGCCCTTCATCAGCTGGGCCTCGCGGTTCGCCGCGCCGGCCGGGGCGCCGTTCTCGAGCCCGACCTTGATGTAGGCGTTGGTCACCGAGGCGTGACAGTGCAGGCAGGCCCCCGGCTGCTTGAACTGCTTGACTCGCTCGGTGTCGCGCTGGTCCTGCAGCATGTAGGCGTGGCCGCGCTCCTCGCGGTAGTCGATTCCGAACGGGTACCCCGCGAAGATCACGCGCCAGCGCGGGTCGTCGTCCAGCTTCTGGAAGGCCTCGCTGCCGCCGTGCCTGGTGCGCTGGACGTCGACGGTCCGCTTGTAGGAGTCGTACTCCGACGGGAAGTTCTTGCCCCACTCGGCCGGGTCGACGACCTCCTCGGTGATCGTCACCACCGGCACCGAGGTGAAGCGCGACTCGACCTTGCGCTCCGTGATGTTCTGGAAGAGCAGCATGACCGCGACCGTGGCGATCGCCACGCCGGCCGCGAGGGCCGTGTAGAACAGCATGCTCTTGCGCTCACCGTTCATGGCAGGGTCCTTCCTCAGCGCACCGGCCCGTGGCCGGAGTGGAGGTGGCAATGGGTGCAGCCGCGCTCCAGGTCGAACCCGCCGTGCGCGTCGGTCAGCGACGAGACCAGGTCCGCGTGGCAGCCGCGGCAGTTGGCCTCGAGCACGGCCCGGTTGGCGGGGGTGATCTGGATCGGCTCGGGGAAGTTCATCAGCGTGAAGGCCTTGGAGTGGTTCCAGCCGTTGCGCGCCTTGGTCACCAGCTTGGGGACCAGCGCGTGCGGCATGTGGCAGTCGTTG
>JALOKP010000125.1 GCA_025456425.1 Acidobacteriota bacterium
GCCAAGGGGCTGCTCGGGACGCCCGAGCTGGCGATGTACACGCTGGTCGCGATCTGGACCTCGGCCCGCGCGATGGACGCGCTGATGGCCGCCCGCCCGCGCAAGGCCTTCCTGATCGTCAGCCGGAAGAGCGACGAGATCCGGCGCCGCGTGCTGGCACAGATGCGGCGCGGGGTCACGGTGCTGGACGGGGAGGGGGGGCACACCGGGATCCCGCTCAAGGTCCTGCTGATCGTGGTCCAGCGGGTCGAGATGCGCGAGCTGCGGGACGTGATCCGGGCCGCCGATCCGCAGGCTTTCGTGGCCGTTCTGGAGGCCAGCGACGTGATGGGCTACTTCCGGCGCCGGACGGCGATAGACTACCTGCGCCAGCGGGCCGACCGCGCGGAGGACTGACCCCGTGCCCCTCTATGCCCACCGCTTCGAGAGCCCCGTCGGGGAGCTGATCTCGGTGGTCGACGCGCGGGGCGGGCTGCGGCGGCTGGAGTTCGCGGGCCCGCGCGCCGCCGACATCGCCGAGGGGACGCCCGGGATCGAGTGGAACCGGGCGAAGAACAACGTCGTGATGCACCAGCTCTCGGCCTACTTCCGGCGCAAGCGGCAGAAGTTCGAGCTGAAGCTGGCGCCGGAAGGGACCGAGTTCCAGCTCCGGATCTGGGCCGAGCTGCTGAAGATCCCGTACGGCAGCACGATCACCTACCTCGAGCTGGCCGGGCGCTTCGGCGACCCGCGCGCGGCGCGGGCGGTGGCGCAGGCGGTGGCCCGCAACCCGATCGCGATCGTCGTCCCCTGCCACCGCGTGATCGGCTCGGACGGCTCGCTCACCGGTTTCGGCGGCGGGCTGGCGGCCAAGCAGTACCTGCTCGAGCTGGAAGGGGCGATCCGGCAGCCGACGCTCTACGGCGCGCTCACGGCCGGGGGTTCCAGGCGGCGATCTCGTCGAGCCCCTTCCGCCTGAGGTCGGGGACCGCCGCGCCCGGCGCCGGGTAGCCGATCGGGAAGAGGATGAACGGCTTCTCGTGCGGCGGGCGGCCGAGAATCCGCGACAGGAACCCCATCGGGCTGGGGGTGTGGGTCAGCGTCGCCAGCCCCATCGCGTGGAGCGCGGCGACGAACAGCCCGCAGGCGATCCCGACGCTCTCCTTGACGTAGTAGTTCTTGCGCGGCGCACCGTCCGGGTCGACGCCGTGGACCTCCTCGAAGACGACCACCAGCCAGGGGGCGATCTCGAGGTAGGGCTTCTGCCACGACGTGCCGAGCGGCTCGAGCGCGTCGCGCCACTCCTTCGGCATCCGGCCCCCCTCGTACGACGCGCGCTCTTCGGCCTCGGCCGCGGTGCGGATCGCGTGCTTGATCCCGGGGTCGTCGACCGCGACGAAGCGCCAGGGCTGGCGATGCGCGCCTGACGGCGCGGTCGACGCGGTCCGGATCGCCAGCTCGATCAGCTCGCGCGGCACCGGGTCGGGGGCGAACTCGCGCACGCTGCGGCGCGCGTCCATCTGCGCGTAGAAGGCGCGGGCGCGGCGCAGCATCTCGTCCTCGGGAAGGCGGGAGGGGCGATAGGGGACGAACCGGGGCTCGCTCATCCGCCGATTCTAGTGACTACGCCGGGCTGGCGGCACTCAGGTCGCTGCGGGCCCGCGCGAAAGGCCGCGGCCGAGGACGACGAGCAGCACGACGGCCGCCACCGCGAGCGCCCCCCAGAGCGCCCAGCGCGTCAGGCGGGCCATCCGCTCGATCTCCGCGCTCGTCGACACCAGGTCGACCGCGCCGGGGATGACCGGGCGCAGTTCCAACTGGCGCCGCACGCTCAGGACCCGCGGCGCGATCGCGACGAGCGGGTCGAAGCCGGTGGCCAGCCGCACCGCCCGATCCTTCTCGGGCTGCGGCGCGAGGTCGGGCCAGGCGAAGCGGACGGCGTGGCGCGTGCGCCAGCCCCGCGCGGCGGCCGGCGGCGCGGCGCCCGGGCGCGGTACGAGTTCGACGGCCATCGCGAACTCGGGCAGGTCGAGCGCGACGAACGCGAGGCACGGCCCAGCGCCGGCGGCGCCGCGGGACCACGCGCCAATGCCGGCCGGGCCGCGATCGGACACGCCCGGACGCGACTGCCGGACCCAGGTCGCCTCGATCTCCCCCTCACAGCGCACCCCCGGCGCCGCGCGCAGTTCGATCTGCACGCCGCCGCGGTCCGCGGGGCCGACCGGCAGCGTGACGCGGCCTCCCGTCGCGGCCACGGCGGCCAGGGGCTCGGGCTCGGCCACGCGGTCGAGCACGAAGGGCACGACCCGGTCGCCAACCATCGGCCGCAGGCCATCGGCCAGGACACCCGGCTGGGCGAGCAGCGCGTCGTTGATCTCGACCCGCACGACGTCGCCGGGCGCGACGCCCGGCGGCACGACCAGCGGCCACGACAGCCAGCCGCGCGGCATCCGCCCCGCCGGCGCAAGTTCGGTCGCGTCGGCGTCGAGCGGGGGGAGCGCGGCGGCCAGCGGGGCCCCGGGGGCGACCGCGGCCACGGGGCCCTCGACCGGGCCGGGGGGCAGCCCGCCGCCGTCGCTGCCGGGCGACGGCACGAGGCGGTAGCTGCCGCGCGAGCCCGCCTCGAAGAGCATCCAGACCCGCTCCAGTTCCAGTGCCGCCCCGTCGAGCGCGAGCCCGCCGCCGGTGCCGGCCTCGAGCCGCAGCACCGCCGACGGGAGCGGCGCGCCGCCCAGCGCGATCGCGCATGGATCTGCGCACGCGGCGACGTCGGCGAGCGGCTCCCACCGCCCCTCGCGCGCCGCGAGCAGTTGCAGCGGCGCGCCCTCGAGGCCGGCGCCGCGCAGCACGAGCCGCACGCCCCGCATCCCGGCGGCCGGAAGCTCCACGCGCCACGACCCCGGCTCGGACGCGGGCCGGACCTGCGCGGCCAGCGACGGCGCGCCGGGGAGGGCCCCCTCGCGCAGCACCACCGCCGCCCCCTCCAGCGCCGGGAATCCGGCAGACCGCGGCCATTCGAGGCGCAGGTAGCGGAACGACGACGGCAGCAGGTCGAGCGCCGTGCGGACCAGGCCCGCCTCGTCGCCGAGCCGCACGAACGAGCCGCTCCCGAGCGGGGTCCACGCCGTGCGGTCATCGCTGCCGGAGACGCGGACCGCGGCGGCCGTCTCGCGCGAGGGGGTGACGACGAGGCGCCCGTACGCGAGCGGCAGCGGGCCGGTGTCGAAGTCCACCGTCCAGCCGTCCGCCGTCTCCCCGGTCGCGGCCAGCGCGATCGAGAGGGTGCCGCGCGGCGCGGTCACCAGTCGCGACGGAACCGCGCGGCCGTCCGGGTCGAGCACCGCGAGGCCGCCCTCCGGCGGGATCGCCGCCTGCGTCTCGGCGTCCAGCGCCACCCGGACCCAGCCGGGGCCGGAGACCTCCAGCGCGCGGGCCTCGACCGTCGCCGTTCCGGGCGCCGCGGCAAGCGCTGCGCCGAGCATCACGGCGAGCGCCCCGGCGAGCATCACGGCGCCTCCCCGGGGCCGCCCGGCAGCGGCGGCTCGGGCCGGCGGAAGACGACCTTCTGGTAGAGGAAGGCCAGGAGCAGCAGGCTCGCCCCCAGCCCCAGCAGCGAGAAGACGCGATAGAGGTCCCGCAGTTCCGACAGGTCCCACAGGAAGACCTTCAGCACCGCCGCCAGCATCACGACCAGCGAGGCCCAGCGCAGCGTCAGGCTGCGCGTGGCGAGCCCGGCCACGAGCAGCGCCACGCCCAGCACGATCCAGGCCGCGGAGTAGGCGTACAGCTCCGCGCTCCCCGTCTCGCCCGGGACCAGCCGCGAGCCGTGGAAGGCCTGCCGCACCTCGAGCGTGACCAGCGCCCACGCGCCGAGCAGCGCCACCGCCCCCGCGATCCGTGCGCCAGCCTCGTCGCCCAGCCGCGCCAGCGCGCGGCCCGCCAGCGCGACGAGCAGCGCCGTCACGCCGTAGGCGAGGAGCAGCGCGTTGAACACCGGCGTGGCCCCGACCTCGAGCGGCTGGAACAGCGGATTGGCGACGAACCCCGGCAGCGCGACGGCCGCGCCGATCCCCAGCGCCAGCACGGCGCGCGACTGATCCTGGCGGCCGGGTTGCGGTGCGCGCCGGCTCCACGCGGCGAGCCCCAGCCCGAGCGCGAGCCAGAGCACGGCGATCGCGCCGGCCTCCGCGACGTAGAGGAACGGGTCGCCGCCGAGGAGCACGCGCCCGAACTCGCCCATCGGGCGGTCGGGCCCCCCGGCGCTCCAATGGAAGTAGTGTCGCACCTCGAGTGCAGCAAGCCCCAGCGTCAGCGCGATCGTTCCCCACTCGAAGGCGAGCGCGGGCCGCTCCGCGCCGTCACGGCGGAAGAGGAAGGCCGCCAGCGCAAAGGCCGCGAGCGGCACCCCGTAGCCGAACAGGATCCAGTTGAAGAGCGGCGTCCCGCCCGTGTCGTAGCCCAGCAGCTCCGGGTTGGCGAACAGCCGGACCAGCACGATCGCGCCCAGCGCCAGCGCCAGGTGGCGCAGCACGGGCAGCGCCAGCCGGCCGGCCAGCCAGGCCAGCGCCGCGGCCTCGATCGCCCACGCGGCCGTCAGCGAGAAGCGTCCGATCTCGAACGGCACCGCCGCGCCGGCAAAGAAGGTCGCGGCCGCGGCCAGCGCGCCCAGCACCCCCTCCGCCCCCGGCCGCTTGGCGCGGCCGGTCAGCCACGGCGCCGCGAGCCCGACGAACAGCGCGCCCAGCGCGATCGAGAGCGGCCCCCACGGGATGTCGCGCCAGGTCGGGAAGCTCGCCGGGTCGACTGCGGTCGGGATCCGCAGCGCGCCCCACGCGGCAACGAAGTAGGCGACCGCCGAGCCGGCGCCGAGCGCGGCCCAGAGGTCGGCCCGGGGGGCGCCGCGCATCGCGAGGTACGACCCCAGCACGATCAGCCCGCCGTAGCCGAGCGCGGCCCAGCGCAGGATCGGCGGCGGCTCGGGCGCTCCCACCCAGCGCGCGATCAGCACCAGCCCCACGGCGGCGGCCACGACCGCCAGCGGCAGCAGCGCCGGGCGCAGCCGCGCCGCGGCCAGGCAGCCCGCGGCGAGCAGCCCGAGGAACAGCCACTCGCTCGCGCCGTAGTCGCCGACGACCACGGTGACGGCCAGCAGCGCCAGGCTGGAGAGCCCCGAGGAGACGACGATCGCGTTCCCCGCCTGCGGCTCGCGCCAGTCGGTGCGCAGCGTCGCGGCCACGCCGAAGAGCGCGGCCGAGGCCAGCAGGAACGGTCCCAGCACGAGCTCGTCGCCCGGCTTGAACCACCACGCGAGCCAAGCCGCGGCCCAGAGCGCGCCGCCGCCGACCGTCGCCAGCGCCAGCCCCCACCAGCGCCGCGGCCGCGCAGCCGCGACGAGACCGGCCTGCAGCAGGAAGAGATAGAAGAACAGCACCCCCGCGCTGGGCTCGGTCTCGCCCACCAGCGCGGGCGTGAGGAAGCCGCCGATCAGCCCGATCACCGCGATCAGCACGCCGTACCGCAGCGACAACAGGACCGCCGTCGCCGTCACCAGCGCCATCAGCGCGAAGCCGACCGGCGCCGGCACGAGGTGGTAGAGCGAGGTCCCGGCGTAGAGCGACGCGTAGAGATCGGCGATCCCGGCGGCCGACAGGCCGGTCGCGACCAGCGCCGACCGCCGCCGCAGCAGCTCGCCCCCGACGAGCAGGGCGACGCCGAAGACCAGTCCCAGCACGACGCGCGCGGTCGGGCCGAGCAGGCCGCGGTCGAAGGTGAACTTCACCAGGTAGGCGCCGGCCAGGAAGAGCGCGATCGAGCCGAGCCAGGTGAACAGGCGGGTGCCGAGCCGCTCCTCCAGGCCCTGCGCGGGGGCGGCGGGCGGCGGGGGGGGCGGGGGCGCTGCGGGGCGGGCCACGGGGGGCGCGTACGGGGCGGGCGGCGCGTACGGGGCGGGCGCGGCCCGCGGGGGCTGCGCGGCTTCGACCGGAGTCTCGGCGGGAGTGGTCGGGACGGCCCCGGGTGCCGGCGGGGGGACCGGCAGGCCCCGCTCGCGCAGGGTGCGCAGTTCGCCGCGCAGCGCGGCCACCTGGTCCAGCAGCGCGCGCTGCTCCTGCTGAAGGCGTCCGGTCCGGATGAACGCCGAGACCGCGAGTACCAGGACGAGAATTGGAAGCCCCAGGGAAACGAGGCCGATCAGGACAAAGAGACCCGACTCGATCATCCAGCCCCCCGCGCCGCCCGATTATGACGCGGATGGCCTGTGGGGTGCCCGCGGGCCGGCGGGCGGGTGGGCCGGGAGCCCTCCGGCGCGCTACGCCAGCGCGGCGACCGCCACCCGGGCCGGCCGCGCCGCCAGCACCGAGGTCACTTCGCCGACCGTCTCTCCCGCCGGGCCGACCAACGGCACGCAGGAGAGCTTCAGGTCGACCTGCGCCCCCGACCGGAGCTGCCGGCCGGTGACCTCGACCTCGCGCGTCGCGCCGGACTCGATCCGGGCCCGCAGTTCGCGGCGGTACTCGTCGCTCTGCTCCTTGGCGACGGTCGGGTTGAAGCTCCCGATCGCCTCTTCGGCGCTCCAGCCGAACAGCTTCTCGGCGGCGGCGTTCCAGGCGGTGACCGTGCCGGTCGCGTCGCAGGCGATCACCGGGATCGGGATGCTGCGGACCAGCGCCTGGTAGGCGGCGGTCAGTTCGGCCGCACGCCGGGTCGCCGCCTCGAGCCGCTCCTCGGCGTACTCGCGATCCTGCGCGGCCAGCGTGGCGCGCCGCGCCTCCTCCGCGCAGCGCCGCTCGGTCTCCTCGATGCGCTGGGCCGACTCCTCGAGCCCCTGCTCGACCTCGGCCAGCTGGGACTGCAACCGCTCGGCCTCCTGCCGCGTCTCGTGCTGGCGGGTCTGGAGCGCATGCAGTTCCCGCTCGGTCCGCTGCAGCTGCTCCTCCGCCTCGCCGAGCCGGATCTCGGTCCCGTCGGCACGCGAAGTGGCCTGGGCCGTCTCGGCGCGGGCCGCGGCGACGCGGTCCTCGGCCTCGCGCACCCGCTCCTCCGCGCGCTGCAGCGGCCGCAGGTCCTCGATCGCGACGAAGACGCGGGCCAGCGATCCGTTGTAGCCGGCGGGGGTCGTGACGCGCAGCCGGACGGGGCGGGGCTCGCCCGCGAGCGTCCGCTGCCGGGCCTCCAGCTCGAAGCCGGCGCCGTCCGCGGCGAACTGGGTCAGGGCGGCGGCGAAGACCTCCCGCTCGCCGAAGACGATCCACGGCGCGAAGGCCTCGGTCAGCTCGTCGGCCGACCCGCCGCCGTAGAAGGAGAGGGCGGCGTCGTTCACCGCGACCGGCTGGATCTCGCCGGCGCAGAGCGGGATCGCCTCGGGGTTCTCGTCGAGCCAGGCGCGCAGGTCGATCACCCCCTCGCGCCGGCGCGCCTCGAGAAAGCGCGCGACGCCGGAGAGGTCGAGTTCCCAGGTCGGGGTCGCCGAGTGGGACAGCAGCGAACGGTAGCGCAGGCGGGCATCGTGCAGCGCCGTCTCGTGAAGCCGGCGCGCGGCGGCGGCCGCGGCGGCCTGCGCGGCGCCGCGAACCAGGCGCGCCAGGGCCCGTGGGGCCAGCTCGTCGGCGGCAAGGTGCTCGACCTGAGGATCGCCGTGGGTCCACGACGAGAGCAGCGGCTCCACGCCGCCGCCCGCGATCACCAGCGGCACGGTCGGGGCCGCGGCGCGCAGCCGCGCCAGGGCCGCTGCGGGCTCACCGTCGAGCAGCCCGTGCTCGACGATCGTGAGGCCGTACGCGGCGCCCGCTGCCGCCTCGATCGCCGCCTCGAGCCCGTTCACCCGGGTGACCGGCAGATCGAGCGTGGGAAGCTGCTCCAGCGCCTGCTGGACCAGGAAGGCGAGACTCGGATCGACGGTGGCGAGCAGCACGGGAAGGCGCGGGTTCGACACGGGACCTCCAGCGTCCGGCCCCGCGGTGCGCGGGCCGGCCCACAGGGAAGTTGGTGCCCGGGAGGGCGCCGCGCCATCGGCCGGAACCGGGCGGAATCCGCGCGGGTCCGGAACGCCCCGCTGCAGGGAGAATTACCGATCTCGGTCAGAAGATAAGCCCCCCGCGGGGCGGTGTTGACCGGCCCTTCGCGAGGCGCGATCCTCGCGCTCCCTTGAGCCCGGCCCCCCCGCAGGATCCGTCCCCCAAGGTCGTCCCCGGCGGGCGGCGCCTGGCCCGCCACGCCGGCCTGGTCTCGACCGCGACCCTGCTCTCGCGAATCCTCGGTCTGGTCCGGGACCAGCTCTTCGCGCTGCTCTTCGGCGCGACCAACGTCGCCGACGCCTTCGTCATCGCCTTCCGCATCCCGAACCTGCTGCGCGACCTGTTCGCCGAGGGGGCGCTCTCCGCGGCCTTCATCCCGACCTTCACCCACGCCCTCCACAACCGCTCCCGGGAGGAGGCCTTCCGGCTGGCCAACCGGCTGATGACGACGCTGGCCGTGCTGCTGGTCGGGATCGTGCTGGCGGGGGAACTGCTCGCGCCGCAGCTCGTGGCGCTGATCGCCCCCGGTTTCGACGCGATCCCGGGGAAGAGCGAACTGACCGTCTCGCTGACGCGCGTGATGCTGTGGTTCCTGCCGCTGGTCTCGTTCGCGGCGGTGATGATGGGGATGCTCAACGCGCTCGACCGCTTCTTCATCCCCGCCTTTGCGCCGGCCTGTTTCAACATCGTCGCGATCGCGGCCGGGATCGGGCTGTGGCTCGCGGGATTCAGTCCGGTGACGGCGGCCTACGGCTGGGCGATCGGGACGCTGCTGGGCGGGGCGGCGCAGGCGGTGGTGCAGCTCCCGCCGCTGCGCCGCGAGAGCTGGCGCTTCGCGCCCGAGCTGGACGTGCGGTTCCGGGACCCCGCGATGCGGCGGATCGCGACGCTGATGGGGCCGGCCACGGCCGGGCTGGCGGCGACGCAGGTCAACATCTTCGTCAACAGCATCTTCGCCAGCCAGCAGGCCGGGGCGGCCTCGTGGCTGCAGTACGCCTTCCGGCTGATGCAGTTGCCGCTGGGGCTGTTCGGCGTGGCGGTCGGGACGATCGCCACGGCGGCGCTGGCGCGGCGCGCCGCGGCGAACGACCGCGCGGGGATGGGGGAGACGACGCGCCAGGCGCTGCGGCTGGTCGCCTTCCTGACGATCCCGGCGTCGTTCGGGCTGGCCGTGCTCGCCAGGCCGATCATCCGGCTGATCTACGAGCGCGGCCAGTTCGGTGCGACCGACACGGTGGCGACCGCGGCCGCGCTGCTGTTCTACGTGATCGGGCTGTTCGCCTACTCGTCGGTCAAGGTGCTGGCGCCGGCGTTCTACTCGCTGGGCCGGGCCCGCGTGCCG
>JALOKP010000233.1 GCA_025456425.1 Acidobacteriota bacterium
GAAGCCGGCCGTCACGCCGGCCTCGCGCATCATCTGCGCCAGCATCGGCACGAAGGCCAGCGCCGTGCCCCCCGCCCCGGCCTGGAACGAGAAGCCGTCCCGCATGATCCCGGCGTCGCGGATGAAGCGCGCGACGTACTCGGCGATCAGCAGCCGGTCGGGGCTCTTCGTGACCTCGGTCGTGCCGGAGACGATCTTGGACGGGTCGCCGATCGAGTCGACCGGAACCACGAAGTCGACGTGGTTCCCCTGGATCTGCCACGGCACGCAGGGGAACGGCACCAGGTTGTCGGTGACGACGATGACCTTGTCGGCGTAGATCGAGTCGGCCAGCGCGAAGCCAAGCGAACCGCAGGCTGACTTGCCGAGCGCGCCGTTGGCGTTGCCGAACAGGTCGGCGCTGGGGGCCGCGATCACGGCGATGTCGATCTTCACCTCGCCGTCCTGGATCGCCTGCCAGCGGCCGCCGTGCGAGCGCAGCACGCCCAGTCCGCGCATCCCGCCGTGCGAGACGAACTCGCCGATCGGGCCGTTCATGCTCCCTTCGATGTGGTGGACCGTCCCGCGCCGCATCATCTCGATCACCGGCTCGTGGCAGGGGAACGAGGCCGAGGGGAACCACATCAGGTCCTTGACCTTCATCTCCTCGGCGATCCGGAGCGCCTCGAGCGCGACCCGGTCGCCGTTGCGCAGGTGGTGGTGCGACGAGATCGTCATCCCGTCCTTCAGCCCACAGCGCTCGAGCGCCTCGCGCAGCGAGCCGACGCGCTTGTCGCCGTTCGCCGGGTAGTCGGCGCTGCGCGTGATCCGCGGGCCGTGCTTGCGGCCGCGGGCACGGTGCCGGCCGACTCCCTCGTAGGGAGCCTGCTCGCGTCCGTTGACCAGGGCCGGCACGCGCCGGCCGGCGGCGTTCATCACCAGCTTCGACCTTCCCTGCCGCGGGGCCATCGCCGCCTCCTACGCTTTCGCGCGCGCGACGAGCGCGAGCGCGCGCTTGACCACCGGGGGGTCGATCATCTTCGAGCCGAGGCTGACCACGCCCAGCCCCTTCGCCTGCGCCTCTTCGAAGGCGGCGACGATCCGGGCCGCCTTCTCCAGTTCGGTCGCGGTCGGCGCGAAGCCCTCATGGATCACCGGGATCTGCCGCGGGTGGACGCAGCCCATCCCCTCGAACCCCATCGCGCGCGAGCGCCGCGCCCAGGCCGCGAGACCCTCGAGGTCGGCGACGTCGCCGTAGACCGAGTCGATCGCCTGGACCCCGGCCGCGCGGGCGGCATTGACCAGCCGCCGCCGCGCCCAGTCGGTCTCCGCCCCCTCCGGCGTCTTCACCACGCCCAGGTCGGCGGTGTAGTCCTCGAGGCCGATCGTCAGGGCCGCGACCGTCGGGTGGGCGCGCGCGATCGCGAAGGCGTTCTCGATCCCCAGCGCCGACTCCAGGATCGGCATCAGCCAGACCGGAGCGCGGCGGCGCACGCGGCGCGCCACGGTCGCGATTCGTTCCGCAGCCTCCCGGACCTGCGCCGGCGTCTCCACTTTGGGGATCAGCACCAGGTCGACCCCTTCCGGCACGACCGCTTCGAGGTCGTCCAGCCCGAGCGGGAGCTGGTTGATCCGGACCATCCGCTCGGCCCCGCCGAAGTCGATCGTGCGCAGGGCGTTGCGGACCAGCAGCCGCGCCGCGTCCTTCTCCGCCGGGTGGACCGAGTCCTCCAGGTCGAGGATCACGCCGTCCGCCCCGTAGAGGCCGGCGTTGACCATGAACTTGGGCTCGGCGCCGGGAACGTAGAGCCGCGAGCGGCGCCGTCGGTCGCGCACCGACGGGGCGGGCGTGGGCGCGAGGCGCGGCGGCCGCGCGTCGCCTCCGGCGACGCCGGCGCGGCGCGCGGCCGCCTCCAGGCGCGCCGCCAGCACGAACGGCAGCGCCCCGGCGTCGTCCAGCTCGACCCGCGCGTGCCGGACGCCCAGTGCCTTCAGGGCGGCGCGGAGCTGCTCGTCGATCGCGAGCCCGTAGTAAGGCTCGACCTTCGACTTCACGGACAGGGCGAGGCCGCCCGACCGCAGGGGCTGGAGCGTCACGCGACAGTCGGAACGGACCTCCGGGCCCTGCCGGCCCGCCGACCCCGATGCGGGCTCCTTCGCCTTTCGAGTCGCCATCGCCCCTCCCTCACCTGCGGGCCGGCACGGAGGCCGGCCCCTACCCGTCCTCGCCGGTCGTCACAGGTGCGCGAGGATCGCGTCCGTCATCTGGGTCGTGGTCGCCGCGCCCTGCTTGAACACGCCCGGACCGCCGGGCAACCGCAGCATGTCGTAGGTCCGCACCTTCCCCTCGCGCACCACGGCCCCGACCGCGTCGCGCACGCGCTTCCCCTTCGCCTCCTCGCCGAGGTGGTCGAGCAGCATCGCCGCCGAGAGGATCATCGCGATCGGGTTGACGATCGAGGGGGAGAGGGTCTCGTACTTCGGCGCCGAGCCGTGGGTCGGCTCGAAGACCGCGACCTCGTCGCCGATGTTCCCCGAGCAGGCGAAGCCCAGCCCGCCGACCAGCCCGGCGAAGGCGTCCGAGATGATGTCGCCGAACAGGTTGCTGGCGACGATCACGCCGTACTCCTCGGGGTTCTTGGAGAGCCACATCAGCTGGGCGTCGATGTTGGTCGACCAGAGCGCGATTCCGGGGTAGTTCTTCGCGACCTCCTTCGCCACCTCCTCGAACATCCCGGAGGTCTCGCGCAGGACGTTGGGCTTCTCGCAGACCGTGACGGACTTGTAGCCGTGCTTCTTCGCGTAGCGGAAGGCGGCGTCGACGATCCTCAGGCAGGCCTTGCGGGTGATGATCCGCAGCGAGACGGCCATCTCCTCGCCCGGCACCGCCGCGAACGGCTTCCACTTGGAGTGGGTCGCGAAGGCCTCGCGCACCGCGGCGGGCGGGTTCGTCCACTCGACCCCGGCGTACATCCCCTCGGTGTTCTGGCGGAAGACGGGGACGTCGATCCGCGGCTCCTCGATCGACCCGTCCGCGGTCTTGCGGACGTAGTTGAGCGGG
>JALOKP010000027.1 GCA_025456425.1 Acidobacteriota bacterium
CAGTTCACCGTCGACGCCGCCAGCATCGACACCAACAACGAGAAGCGCGACGGCCACCTGCGCTCGCCCGACTTCTTCGACGCCGCCAAGTTCCCGACCCTGAGCTTCAAGAGCACCAAGGTCGTGGCCAAGGGGAAGGACACGCTCGAGGTCACCGGCGACTTCACGATGCACGGCGTCACGAAGTCGATCATCGTGCCGGTCAAGGTCCTCGGCGTGCTGGACTCGAAGGATTTCGGGAAGAAGGCCGGCTTCTCGGCCAACTTCACGATCGACCGCAAGGACTACGGCATGACCTGGAACAAGGTCATGGACGTCGGCGGCGCGATCCTGGGCGACGAGGTGAAGATCCAGATCAGCGTCGAGGCCGACGGCGCCTGATCCGGACCGCTGCTGTCTTCCCGGGAGGAGTCGATGGACGGTGCCCTGCGCGCGCTGATGACGGGCGTGATCGACTACGCGGGGCTCTTCCCGCCCGCGCGGCTGCCGCTCGAGCCGGCGATCCGCCACTACGCCGCCTTCCGCGCCGGCGCCGACGCTTTCATGCTGGGCCGCTTCGTGATCCCGGCCGCGCGCCTTTCGGAACTCGACCCGTTCGTGGCCGAGCTGTTCCCGGACGACCCCCTTCACCCGGTCCGCTTCGCCGCGCTCGGCCGAAGCGGCAGCGATTCCGCGGAGTTCCTGGCCGGTCTGGAGGCCGACCTGGACGCGCTGCGCGCCTTCGAAGCGCGCCACCGCGGGCGCGTCGCGGTCGACGTGCTCGAGACGCGGCTGCCGGCCGGCCCGCTCGACGACGCGGCGGCGCTGGCCGCGCTGCTCGACGAGGCGCTGCCGCGGATCGGCGCGGTGCGCCCGTTCTTCGAGGTCCCGCTGGCCGGGGACTGGCGCCGCACGCTGGACACGGCGGCCGACGCGCTCGGCGCGGCCGGCGGCGCCGGCCTGAAACTGCGCACCGGCGGGCTGGAGCCGGCGGCGTTTCCGTCCTGCGAGCAGGTGGCGGCGGTGCTGGTCGCCTGCCGCGAGGCCCAGGTGCCGTTCAAGGCGACGGCCGGCCTGCATCACCCCCTGCCGCGACGCGACGAGTCGATCCCGGCGACGATGCACGGCTTCCTCAACGTCTTCGGCGGCGGGGTGCTGGCCTTCCTGCGCGGCCTGACGGAGGCGCAGCTGGCCGCGATCCTGGCGCGGCCGGAGTCGGGGATCTTCCGCTTCGAGGACGGCCACATGCGGGCCGGCGCGTGGGCGGTGGGGGCCGACGAGATCGCCCGCGCGCGCCGCGAGGCGGTGCTATCGTTCGGCAGCTGCAGCTTCGACGAGCCGCGCGAGGACCTCGCCGCGCTCGGCCTGATGTGAGGTCGCCCCGATGAGTTCCTCCCCGGTCCTCGACGCCACGCACGACCCACGGCGCCGCTCGTGGGTGCCGGTCCCGCCCGGCTCGGACTTCCCGATCCAGAACCTCCCCTACGGCATCTTCCGCTGCGGCGGGTCCCCGCCGCGGGTCGGGATCGCGATCGGCGAGTTCGTGCTCGACCTGGCCACGCTCGACGCGGCGGGGATCTTCCGCGGTACGCCGCTCGACGGCCAGCCGCTGTTCGAGCGGGCCTCGCTCAACCCCCTGCTGGCGCTGGGCGGTGCCGCCTGGCGCGCCGCGCGCCGGCGGATCTCCGACCTGCTCGACGAAGCCAGCCCGGAGCTGCAGGGGAACGAGCGGCTGCGCGACGCCGCCCTGGTTCCGCAGGCCTCCGCAACGCTCATGCTGCCGGTCGAGATCGGCGACTACACCGACTTCTACTCCTCGCGCGAGCACGCCACCAACGTCGGCGTGATGTTTCGCGGCCCGGATAACGCGCTGATGCCGAACTGGCTGCACCTGCCGGTCGGCTACCACGGCCGCGCCAGCTCGGTCGTCGTCTCCGGGACGCCCGTCCGCCGTCCGTGCGGCCAGACGCTCCCCGACGGCGCCGCGGCGCCCGCCTTCGGCCCCAGCCGGCAGCTCGACTTCGAGCTGGAGGTCGGCCTCTTCACCGGCCCGGGGAACGCGCTCGGCCAGCCGATCCCGCTGGCCGGGGCGCACGAGGCGATCTTCGGCTTCGTGCTGGTCAACGACTGGAGCGCGCGCGACATCCAGAAGTGGGAGTACCAGCCGCTCGGCCCGTTCCTGGCGAAGAACTTCGCGACCTCGATCTCGCCCTGGGTCGTGACGCTCGACGCGCTGCTGCCGTTCCGCGTCGCGGGGCCGCGCCAGGACGACCCGGCTCCGCTGCCGTATCTCTCCGAGTCCGAGCCCTGGTCGTTCGACATCGCGCTCGAGGTCTGGCTGAAGACCGCGCGGATGGGCGAGCGGGCCCGGATCGCGCGCAGCAACCACCGCCACCTCTACTGGAACGTGCGCCAGCAGGTGGCGCACCACACCGTGACCGGCTGCAACCTGCGCCCGGGCGACCTGCTCGCCTCCGGAACGATCAGCGGCCCGACGAAGGACTCGCGTGGAAGCCTGCTCGAGCTGAGCTGGCGCGGCACCGAGCCGCTGGCGCTGCCGTCGGGCGAGACGCGCACCTTCCTCGAGGACGGCGACGAGCTGACGATCACCGGCTTCGCCGCGAAGGACGGCGTGCGGGTCGGTTTCGGCGAGGTGGCCGGCACCGTGCTGCCGGCCCATCCGTGACCGGTTCCGGGGGAGCAGCCCGATGAGCGCCCCGGCCCCGGACCGCCCTGCGGTCGTCGTGATCGAGGACAACCTCTTCCTGCGCGCGAAGATCGAGGGGGCGCTGGCCGAGGCCGGCTACCGCCCGCGCGTCGCGACCGCGCCCGACGCGCTGCGCGCGGCGCTGGCCGAACATCCGCTGCTGGTGCTGGTCAACCTCGCGGTGCGCGCGCCGTGGGAGGCGCTGGTCGCGCTCGCGTGCGAGTCCGGCGCGGCGCCGGTCGTCGGCTACGGCCCGCACACCGACGAAGCGCTGCTCGCGCGCGGCCGCGCCGCGGGCTGCGCCGAGGTCGTCCCCAACGGGCTGGTCGCCGGCAACCCCGCGGCCGTCGTGGTACGCCATGGCCGCACCCGCTGAGCCCGGGCTCCCACCGCGCGTGCGGCAGGGGATCGAGCTGTTCAACCGGGGCGAGTTCTTCGAGTGCCACGAGGTGCTCGAGCTGGAGTGGAAGGCCGACCCCGCGCCGCACCGAGTCCTCTACCAGGGGATGCTCCAGGCCGCGGTCACGCTGCACCACGTGCGGCGCGGCAACTGGCAGGGGGCGACGATCATGCTGCGCCGCGCGCTGGGCCACCTCGAGCGGTTCGCGCCCGAGTGGCGCGGAATCGACGTCGCGGGCCTGCTGGACGAGATGCGCGGGTGGCAGCGGCAGCTCGAGCTGGCCGGGCCGGATGGGCTCGAGGGGCTCTACGCGCAGCCCCTGCCGCGGATCCGCGTCAGCCCTGCATCATGCTGAGCAGCAGCGCCGAGAGCCCGAGGAAGGTGAAGTAGCCGCTCATGTCGGTGCAGGCGGTGACGAACACTCCCGAGGCCACCGCCGGGTCGAAGCCCAGCCGCTTGAGCAGGATCGGTACCGCCGAGCCCATCAGCCCGGCGATCATCAGGTTGAGCAGCAGCGCGGAGCCGACGACCGCGCCGAGCACCGGCCGCCCGGAAGCCAGCGCGACGCCGCCCGCGATCACCAGCCCGGTCACCGCGCCGAGTCCCAGCCCGATCAGTCCTTCCTTGAAGACCGTCCGCGGGACCCGCCCGACCTCTCCCAGCGCCAGCGCGCGCACGATCACCGCCAGCGTCTGGGTCGCCCCGTTGCCGCCGACGCCGGCGACGATCGGGCCCAGCGCCGCCAGCAGCGGCAGCGACTCGATCGTCCCCTGGAAGCGGGAGATGATCAGCGCCGCGACCGACGCGGTGCCCAGGTTGACCAGCAGCCAGGGCGCCCGCAGCCGCAGCGAGCGGCGCGCCGGCGTCTCGGGGGACTCCTCGGGGGAGACGCCCGACAGCCCCAGCAGTTCGCGTCCGGCCTCCTCCTCGACGACGTCGATGATGTCGTCCACGGTCACGATCCCGACCAGCTTCTCGTCCTGGTCGACGACCGGCACTGCCAGCAGGCCGTACTCCGAGATCAGCTCCGCGACCTCCTCCTGGGGGGTCTCGGTCGTGGCCCGGATCGCGTCCGGCACCATCACCGTCGCCAGCTTCTCGGAAGGGGGCCGGATCAGCAGCTGGCGCATGCTGACCACGCCGACCAGCCGCTCGGCGGCGTCCACGACGTAGAGGTAGAGCACCGTCTCGGCGTCCTCGGCCCGCTTGTGCAGCGCCGCCACCGCCTCGGCGACCGTCGTCTCCTGCGGCAGCGAGAAGAACTCGGTCGTCATCAGGCGGCCGGCGGTCCGCTCCTCGTGTTCGAGCAGCGCGCGCACGTCCTCGCCGGCCTCCTTCTCCATCCGCGAGAGCACGTCGGCGGCCAGCGGCTCGGGGAGCAGCGAGGCCAGCAGCGTCGCGTCGTCGGACTGCATCTCGGAGAGCAGGTGCGCGATCGCGTCGGGCGGCTGGCCGACCAGGATCGCGACCGCGTCGGGGCCGTCCATCTCGGTCAGGATCGAGGCCACCCGCGCCGGCCCCGATTCCTGGATCAGCGTCTCGAGCAGGCGCGCCCCTTCGGCCGGCGTCAGCGAGGAGAAGAGGTGCGCGGCATCCACGGGGTGGATGCGCGCGAACATGTTGGCGATGTTGCCGCGCGCGCCGCGGTGCAGCAGGCGCCGCACCGCGCCGAGCTGGTAGCGGCTGCCGGGCGCGGGGCGCGGCGGCGCATCGTTGGCCGGGGGTTTCATGGGCCGGTCTCCGGGACGCGGGAGCTGGAACGGCGATGGTAGCCTATGCGGGCGCCGGCGCGGACCCCGCGCGGGACGGGAGGAACCGGTCATGGCCACGGCGAAGCGGGTGATGCTGGCGGGCGGCGTGCTGGGCGCGCTGGCCCTGGCGTGGGCCGTCGCGGAGGTTGCCGACCCGGTGCCACAGGCCGATCTCGAGCGGGCCCGCCAGGCGGCCGGTCAGCTCAAGGGCGAGCTGATGAAGAGCCTGACCGCCGCGCTGGCGGAGGGCGGCCCGTCGCAGGGGGTGCGGGTCTGCTCCGAGATCGCCCCCGGGATCGCGGCGCGCCTGTCCAGGGACGGAATGACCGTGCACCGCGTCACCACGAGACCGCGCAACCCCGCCAACGCGCCCGATGCGTGGGAGCGCGAGTTGCTCGACGGGCTGGCCGCGGCGCACGCGCGCGGCGAGGACGTGGTCGAGCTGGTCGAGACCTCGGAGGAGAAGCTCCCGCGCGGTGCCGCCGGTTCGCCGAAGCGCGTCCTGCTCTACATGGCGCCGCTGACGGTCGCCGCGCCGTGCCTCCAGTGCCACGGCGACCCGGCGCAGATCGACCCGGCGGTGAAGGCTGCGCTGGCCGAGAAGTACCCGAAGGACCAGGCCACCGGCTACAAGGCCGGCGACTTCCGCGGTGCGGTCGCAGTCCGGATCGAGCGCCCCTGACCTGGATCTTTCATGAACGATCCGGCTCGAGCGGCGGCGCCGCTCAGCCGGCGCTGCCGGCCAGCTCCGCGCCGCTTCCCCGTTCGTCGCGCGCCACGTAGCGCGGCAGGCGCAGCATGATCTCGAGCGCGTTGTTCTCGATCGACTCGCGCACGCCGGCCTCGGCCCCGTAGGCCTCGAGCGGGCGCAGCGGCGCGAGCGTGCCGGAAGGGTCGAGCGCGTCGCGGTCCTCCACCGCCCAGGCGATCCGCACGTCGAGCGCGTCGCTCGCGCTCTCGGTGGCGACCGAGAGCGGGCCCACGAGCCGGCCGCGCGCGAGCGCGCGCGTCAGCGTGCCGGCCAGGGCCTCGAGCAGATCGGACGGCAGGACCGCGACCAGCGGCAGCGGCGTGGCTTTGAGGTCGATCACCGCCCCGCCCGGAGGGCGCCCCGTCGCGTGCCGCGGCCCGCGAGCCAGGGCCGCGTCCACGGCGCGCCGCAGCGCGTCCGCCGGGCTGCAGACGACGCGCGGCCGCAGCTCCTCGCGCAGCGCGCTGCAGGCGGAGACCGCGAGGTGCGCCGCGTCGGCCACGCGGGCCGGCTCGAAGGGGACCGGCTCGCCGGCACGGCACGCCCCGCGCGCCAGCTCGGCATCGAGCGTCTCGGCCGCACCGCGCAGCAGCTCGGCCGCGTCGGGCGCCAGGCCGATTGCCGCCGCCGTCGTCGCCGCGGCGGCGAGCCGCTCGGTCACCCCCGCGCGGACCGCCGACGCCGCCGCGCGAAGCCGCTCGGCGACGCGGGCGCTGAGCGGCTCTCCCGGCGCGAGGTTCAGCGAGACCAGCTGCAGCGCGTCGAGGTCCCGCCGACCCCAGCCGCCGGCGTCGAAGTCGCGCGCCGTTTCCCAGAGGCGGCGGATCTCGAGCGCCTCCCGCGCCTGGCGGGCGGCGGGCTCTCCGTCCGCGCCCTTACCCGGCGCCGTGCGCCGGCGGACCCACCGGCCGAACAGCGCGCTGGCCCCCAGCGTCCCCGCCCCTGCTCCGGCGAAACCGAACCAGATCGGGAGGCCGACCACCCGGGCGAACACGGCGCCCCCGGCTCCGATCAGCAGCGAGGCGAGGACCGCGACGAGCGCGCGGTGCGGTGCAGAGGGATCGCCCGTCACGACCGGACTCCGGTGTTCGGCGACCCCTCCCTGACCGGTGATCCGGGTACGACGAATCCGCCCGCGCGGCAAGCCGTTCTCGAGGTTGGGGTACGATGCCGGCCTCGAGGACGGTGCATGTGGCTCTATTCGCTGCTCACGACCGCCCCCCGCTTCTGCTGGCCGATGATCCGGCTCGGCGTCGCGGGGCGCGAGCACGTCCCGGCCCGCGGCCCGGTGATCGTGGCCACCAACCACTCGTCCTTCATCGACCCATGGCTCGTTGCCTGCCTCTTTCCGCTGCAGCCGGTCCACTTCCTGGTCACCGCCAAGTGGTATGAGCGATCGGACTTCTGGCGCTGGTTCTTCGACGGCCAGTACTGCATCCCGGCGGCGCTGGAGGACCCGGTCGAGACGATCGGCCGCTCGGTCGAGCTGCTGCGCGGGAGGGCGGTCCTCGGGATCTTCCCGGAGGGCCGGATTTCGAAGGACGGGTCGATCCAGCGCGGGCGCGTCGGGATCGGCTGGGCTGCGGCGCTGACCGGCGTGCCGGTCGTGCCCGCGGCGCTGCACGGCAGCCATGCCGTGCTGCCCCGCGACCACCGCTGGCCGAGACCCGGCCGGATCGAGCTGCGGATCGGCCCGCCGCGCGTCTTTTCCGCGCACCCGGACCTCTCGCCCGATCCCGGCGCGGTGCGCGATTTCGTCGGCGACGTGATGGAAGACCTCTGCCGCCTCTCCGGACAGTCCGCCCGGATCGACGCGGTGCGCCCCCGCGTTGCGGTCGATCTTGGGCCGTCGCTCGCGGGCTGGCTCGAACGCCGCGGGGCAGGCGCGGACGGCGCCGGACCGAGCGCCCAATAATCGGCTTGCCCCGCCCGCAGGCGCGGCGTACAAGACCGGCTGGACGCGTTCGCACGCGGGGCGAGGGCAACCTCCCCGGGGACCGCGTGGCCGCCGAAGGACCGGTGCCACAGCTCGCCGAGGTCGTTGTCTCTCACTCCGCCCCCACCAGGGGAGGCTCCCTCCTGCGTCCCGCGCGCCGGCCGTCGGGGTCGGTCGGCCGCACGATCCGCCAGGGGAGCCGGGAGACGGTGAACAACTCGTGCTTTCCCGGGGATTCCGTCCCCGGGAGCCGGAGGCCCCCGTTGAGCCCTGCGCGGCGGATCGCGTTGCTGCTTCTCACCCTGTTCTCGCTGCCGGCCCTTGCGGCCGGCGGGTTCCTCCCTGCGCCGGTCGCCGCGCCCGGGGCGCGGCTCGCCGCGCCGGGGCTCGCCCCGGACGACGCCTCGGGCCTGCAACTCGCCGCCGGCGCGGCCGAAGCCTGCAACGGCCCGCGGCCGCTGCTCGCTGCCTCGCCGCACGACGACCGGACACTGCTCGCGTCGTTCGGCGGCGGCTGCGCCGATTCGGCGCTGGCCTCGCCGCCCGCCCGCGTCGTCGCGCGGCCGGGAGGGTTCGCGGCGGCGTGGATCGCTGCGGGCGGGGTGGCCGGCGGGCCGGCGCGCGACGCGCTCCGGGTGGCGCGACTCGACGACGCGGCGGAGACGATCGACGAGACCGAGCTGGCCGACGCTCCCGCGGGCGCGATCGCGGGGGCCGACCTCGCCGCCGGCGCCGGGCTCGCGCTGGGCGTCGCCTGGATCGAGCGCGGCGACGGTATCGATCGGGTCGCGTTCGCAGCCCTTCCCGCGCCCGGGGAAGCGATCGCGCGCGCGCTGCTCGACACCGCGCCGGGGGCGCGCGCCGCGGCGCCGCGCGTCGCGTGGGACGCGTGGCGGGGGCAGTGGGTCGTACTCTGGATCGAGTCCGTGTCCGACGGCGCGCCCGCGCTGCGCGCAGTGCGGCTCGATGCGCGTGCCGCGCCCGTCGCGCCGCCCGCCACCGTCGAAGGGGCCCGGCCGGCGTCGCTCGCGATCGCCACGGGTGACGGGGTGCTGGCCGTCGCGCTGGAGACCACCCTGGGCGGCTCGACGCGCGCCGAGCTGCGCCTGCTCGCGCTCGACGCCGACGGCCGGTTCGTCGCCGTGGCGCCGCCTCTCGCGCTGGCCGGCGAGGCCGACGGGGACGAGACGCTCGCGCCGGCCCTGGCGTGGGACGGCCTGCGCGGCCTGTTCCTCGCGGCCTGGATCGCGCGTCCGGCCGCGGCGCCGGGTGCCGCGGAGCGGCCGGTCACGCTGCGGCTGGCCGCTTTCGACGCGGCGGGCCGCGCGGTGCAGCGCCCGATCGAACTGGCCCGCGGCGCGGAGCTTGCCGGCAGCGTCGCGCTCGCCGCGGCGGGTGGGCGGCCGCTCGCGCTCTGGGGCGCGCCGGACGCCGCACTCGCGGTGGGCCTCGCCGACGGCGACGAGCCGGGCGCGTCCGGTCCGCCGCCGGGTCCGCTCCCGCTGCTCGACTGCACCCCCGCCGACGAGCTGTGCGACGGCACCGACAACGACTGCGACGGCTCGGTCGACGAGGAGACGGGGCCGCGCTTCGTCGCCCCGACCGGCAGCGACGCCGGGAACCTCTGCACCGTGCAGGCGGCCCCCTGCGCGACGATCGGGCGCGCGGTGGCCGCCGCCTGCGCCGGCGAGACGGTCAACGTCGCCGAAGGAACCTACGCCGAGGACGTCACGATCGACAAGCCGCTGGTCGTGGACGCCATCGGTATCGCGCCCAACACGCAGCTCACCGGCAGCAACACGCGCGACGTGCTGCGCATCCTCTCCCCGGGCGTCACCTGGGACGGCGTCGAGGTCAGCGGGGCGCCGGGCTTCGCCTGCGTGCGGATTGGCGACGCGACCCGCCCCGGACTGCGCGACATCTTCGTCCAGAACATGGCGGCCTACGGCTGCGGCCAGGGGATCCTGCTCGACAGCACCGGGGTCCCGGTGGGCGAGGGGCAGTGGAATCGGCTGCTCGCAGTCGACCTGCGCGACGCGGTCGCCAGTGCGGCGCCCGACAGCGGGATCGGGCTGCTGGCCGTGAACGGCAACGGCAAGCTCGAAATCAAGGTCAGCCTGGTCCGCAACAACGCGGGAAGCGGCGTCCGGGTCAAGGCCCCCGGCCCGAGTGGCGAGAACCGCACGATCGTCTTCGCGGGCGACTTCGTGCAGGGGAACGGCTTCGCGCCGATCGCCGACGGGCGCGCGGGGATCGAGATCGCGGGCGCCAGCGACGTCCGCTTCGAGGGGAACGAGGTCAGCCTCCACACCGGATCCGGCAGCGGCGACGACGGCCGCGGGATCGTGCTGACCGACGTCGCGAGCGGATCCTTCTTCTGCAACCGGATCCGGCAGAACGACACCGGCCTCAACGTCCGTGGCAGCACCGGGCTGGCGCTGCTGGTCGAGCAGAGCCGGTTCCTCAACCACGGCTTTGCCGGCGTGCTGGCCGAAGCGCCCGCGCTGCTGACGATCGGCCGATCGATCCTCCAGGGGAACGGGACCGGCCTCGAGAACCGCGGCGGAACGGTCGCGGTCCCCTCCCGCGAGAACTGGTGGGGTTCGGCCAGCGGGCCGGCTCCCGGGGGAACCGGAGATGCCGTCGTCGGCCTGGCCGACACCGGCAACTTCATCGCCCGCGCCACCGCGCCGTGGCTGGCCCGCCGGCCCGCCGACTCGGGCTGGGACTCCTCGCCCGACCTCTGCTTCCAGCGGCTGCAGGCAGCGATCGACGCCGCCGCGGACGGCGAGCTGCTGCTGGCCGGCCCCGGGACCTACACCGAGCACCTCACGCTGACGCGGCGCGTCGACATCGACGGCACGGCCGCGCCGGCCGGCTGCCCGTTGACCGTCGTCGATGCGACCCAGGACCCGGGCCAGCACCTGCCCGGACTGCGCGTGACGGGCGTGAGCGGGCTGTCGCTGAAGAACCTCGCGATCCGCTCGGCGGGCGAGGGGAACCCCTGCGGTGCCGCGACCGGCGACGAGATCGGGCTCGACCTGGTGAACGTCTCGAACGCGGCCGTGACCAATCTCTGCCTCTCGGAGAACGGCGTGACCGAGCTGCGGCTCTACGGCAACTCGGACGGCAACACCTTCACGAACCTGACGATCGACGGGATGATCCGCAACTTCGCGGGCGAGGATGCCTGCGGCCACCGTTCGCGCGAGGGGATCCTGGTCGACGGCGGCCCGGTCTGCGAGGGGGGCGCCGGGGCCTTCGCCGAGGGGAACGCCTTTCGCGGCGGCTCGATCGCGAACGTCGTACGCGGCGCCGCGCTGAAGCTGGCGCGCTCGACCGAGCTGAACGGCCTCACGATCGACGCGACCCCCGCCCCGCTCTGGGGGACCGGCAACGCCTACGGCGTGCTGGTCGGCCTGGCCGAGGACACGCTCGTCGAGGCCTGCACGCTGGCCAGCACTCTGGCCACCGACCAGGTCCGGATCGAGGGGCGCGACGCCGCGTCGTGCGTCACCGAACTGACCGACAGCGCCCGCACGACGGTCTCCAACAGCACCGTCCGCCGCGCGACGCAGGCCGGGATCCACTTCCACCGCGCCGCCGGCGACCCCGGTTCGCCGGTGCTGAGCCGGCTGCGCTGCAACGAGATCACCCAGAACGTGTTCGGCGTGCTGTCCGACGTGGCCGGGATCGCGCCGGTGAGCGACAATGTGCTCACCCTGAACAACGTCCGCGGCAACTCGACCAACGGCGTGCGCAACAACGACATCCCCACGCTCGACGCGCTGCGCAACTTCTGGGGCGCCACGAGCGGGCCGAGCGGCGCCGGCCCCGGCAGCGGCGATTCGGTCTCCGGATCGGTCTCCTTCTCGCCCTGGCTGACCTCTTCCGTCTTCAACGACTTCGACGGCGACACCTACTCGGAGTGCGGCGGCGACTGCAACGACACGGTCGCCTCGATCCGGCCGGGCGCGACGGAGATCTGCGACGGGATCGACAACAACTGCGACGGCAGCGTCGACGAGGGCGGTCTCACCCGGACCTGGTACCGCGACCTCGACGAGGACGGCTACGGCGACCCGACGGTGACCCAGGTCACCGCCTGTGGCGCCCCCGCGCCGCCGGGTTACATCGCGAACGACCAGGACTGCGACGACGGCAACGCGGCGCGCTTCCCCGGCAATCCGGAAGTCTGCGACGCAGTCGACAACGACTGCGACGCGACGGTCGACGAGGGCCTGCCGCAGAACACGTTCTACCGCGACGCCGACGGCGACAGCTACGGGGACCCGGGCCAGACGCTCGGCGACTGCGCGGCGGTCCCGCCCCCCGGCTACGTCGCGGACGCCGGCGACTGCAACGACGCCAACCGCGCCGTCAACCCCGGCGCCACCGAGATCTGCACCGACGCCGTCGACAACGACTGCGACGGGTTGCTCGACGCGCAGGACACCCCCTGCTCCGGCCTCGGCGTGACCAACCTGCGCTTCGCGGCCGGGACCCGGACCGATCTGACCTGGAACGCGGCCCCCGCCGCCAGCAGCTATGCGGTGCTGCGCGGGGGGCTCGAGGGGGACGGGTTCGCCTACAACCACCGCTGCCTGGCGAGCGAGCTGTCCGCGCCGAGCGCGAATGACTCGACCATCCCGGTCCCCGGCGCGGCCTTCTACTACCTGGCGACCGGACTGGCGCGCAACGCGACGACGGGCGACCTCACCGGCGGTCCGCTGGGGACCGCCTCGAGCGGCGCCGCGCGGCCCGACTCGGCGAGTGTTTCGTGCGGCCCGCGCGTCTACGTCGATCCCGACGCGGCCGGGGCCGGCAACGGCCTGTCGTGGGCCGATGCCTACACCACGATCAGCGCGGCGCTCGGGCACCGGACCGCCCCGAGCCGGGGGCTCGAGATCTGGGCCAAGGGGGCTTCGACCGGCAACAACGGCCTGCTCGCCGCCGAGAACCGGTCGGGAGCGATGGTGCTGGGCGGCTTCAGCGGGACCGAGTCGCTCAACTGGCAGCGCAACCCGGTGGCGAACCCGACGAGCTGGGCGGGCCGGCCGACCGGCCCGCTGCTGACGGTCGACCGCGCGAGCATCGTGATCGACGGGGTCACGCTGGGTGGTGCGCCGACGGGGATCGACGCCACCGTGCGCGGCGGGACGGTCGAACTGCGCGGCGTGACGGCGACCGGCTTCACCGCACGCGCGGTCGACCTGCGCGCCGACAGCGCCGCGGGGGCGACGCTCTTCGTCGTCGGGAGCAGCTTCGGCAGCGGCGGAGCGCAGGCGATCCGCGCGGTCGCCAGCGCCGGGACGCTGGGGGGCGTGATCCGCGGCAGCACCTTCGACGGCGGGAACGACGCCGCGCTGCGGCTCGAGGCGCGGCCGGCGACGGGCGCGGCGACGGTGGCGCTGAAGGTCGAGTCCAATACGGTCCGCGGCGGCGCGGTCGGGATCGTCGTCGGGGCCCACGGCACCGACAACGGCTTCGCGGCGACGAACGCCTCGGCGATCGCGTCGAACCTGGTGCGGACGACGACCTCGGACGCGCTGCGGGTCGAGGCCAGCGGAACCTACGCGGTCTTCGTCGGGACCAATGCGGTGCGAGCCGTCCCCACGATCACCGGCAACACGCTGACCGACGCCGGCGGGGCGGGACTGGTCTGCAGCGCGACGCGCACCGACACCAGCGGCGTGCCGGCCTCGCACGAGGTGCGGGCCGTGCCCCAGGCCTGGGACAACCTGATCACCTTCAACGCCTCGCAGGGGATCCGCGAGTCGTCGGACAGCCCCGCGCAGAACCTGGTGGCCGACCCGGTCGTGATCGGCAACGGGCTGTTCGGGAACGCCGCGCTCTACCTGGACGAGGGGACGACGACGCTGCCGGCGATCGGTGACGTCAACGCGCTGAACGGCAACCGCGAGAACTGGTCGGCCGACCCGCTCTATGTCAACCGCGCGGGACGCGACTACCGGCTGCAGTCCGGCTCGCCGGCGATCGACCGCGGGCACGTCGACGCCCCCGGCCAGTCGACGCTCGACGCAGGCGGCGGCCCGCGCTGGAAGCAGACGGCGCCCGACGCGGGCGCCTACGAGCAGTAGGGGCCGCCCTCCGTGGCGGCCCGCATCGCGCGAGGCCGGGCCGGAACGGACCTACGGCGCGTAGCCGTTGCCCTCGCAGAAGGTCCGGATCTCGGGGACCTCGGCCGCGAACGGCATCGCCGCCGCGCAGGCCGCGCGCGCTCCCGCACCGTCGCCGCGGCCATCGCGCGCCATCGCCAGCCCCAGGTGCGCGCGTCCGAGCTGCGGGTCGATTGCCAGCGCGTGACCGTAGAGCGCCTCCGCGTCGGCGAAGCGGGCTGCCTTCAGCCGGCGCGCACCGGTACCCAGCAGCAGGTTGAGCTGGTTCGGGTGGATCGCGAGCGCCGGCTCCAGTGCGGCGAGCGAGCGCGGCCCGTCCGGCTCGCAGGCGTAGACCACCATCGCCGCGATCCCGCGCTCGCGGCGCAGCCACGGCGCGGCGTAGGGAACGTAGGCCGCGTGGGCCAGCGCGTCGCCGCAGTCGCCGGCGGCCTGCGCGCGGATCGCCTCCCCCAGCGCGATCTGCGCGTGCAGCTCCGCGGCGCCGGCCCAGCCCCCCGCCAGCGCCCCCGCGATGCCCAGCGCCGCGGTGGCGCGGCGGGCCGCGGCCGGCCAGCCGGCGCGCGGCGCGCTCCAGGCCAGCCCGGCCAGCGTCCAGGCGAAGGCGGCGGTCGCGGGCGAGCGCAGCGGGAAGCTGACGAGCCCATGGACCAGCACGCCCGCCAGCGCGGCGGCGCGGGCGGCGGCCGCGGCGTCGCCCCGCAGCGCGGCGCGCGCCGAGCGCGCGAGCGCGGCGAGCAGCAGCGCGAAGAGTCCCAGCGCTGCCGGCACGCCGAGTTCCGCCGCCAGCTCGAGCGCGTCATTCTCGGCGTGTTCGGCCTGCCGCGCGGTGCCGAAACCGGGGGTCGGGGCGGCGCGCGCCTGCACCAGCGGGTAGACCACCGGGAAGCGGCCGGCGCCCGCGCCCAGCAGCGGCGCGCCGGCGATCAGCGCAAGCGTGTTGCGCGCCAGCGCCGCGCGGATGTCGACGGTGCGGTCGCCCGCGGCGACGGCGCGGAAGCGCGAGGCGACCGACGGGAGCGGTTCGCCGCGGCCCGAGGGGAGCAGCAGGCCCAGCGCGGCCAGCGCCAGCGCGACGAACGCGGGCGCGCCGGGCCGGAAGCCCCGTGCTGCGCCGCCGCGCCGCGCCGTCCGGCCGCGCTCCGCCGCGCCGCCGCGCTCCGACCGCGCGGCCAGCGCCGCGAGCAGCGCCCCCAGCGACCAGCCGACGGCGGCCGCCAGGATCCCGCCGCGGTTGCGCGTCGCGAGCAGCAGCGCCGCTCCCAGCCCGGTTCCCAGCGCCGCCGCCCAGCGTCCGCCGCGCGTCTTCGCGGTCGCCGCGCACCAGGCCCCGAGCGGCACCAGCACGACGAGGAACTCGGCCAGCGGCACCCGGCTGACGAAGGTCGCAGCCGGGGCGCGGGCCTGCGCGATCGCGTCGAATCCCAGCCAGGCCTGCGCCAGCCCCAGCAGCCCCAGCACCACGAGCGCGGCCGGCGCCGCGCGCCGCAGCGCCCGCTCGACGAAGGGCGCGCCGGCGGGACTCGAGGCGGCCAGTGCCAGCAGCCACGGCGCGGCCAGCAGCGCCAGGTCGCGCAGCGCCGCGCCGCGCTCCGGCGCGGGGACGCGCACGATCCCGGCCAGCGCCAGCAGCACGACCGCAGCCAGGGTCCCGGCCAGCGCGGGGGCGGGTGCGAAGCCCGGCCGCCGCGCGGCCAGCGCGAGCAGCAGCGGCGCGGCCGCCAGCAGCACGAGGCGCCGCGGCGCATCGCCCGGCTGCTCGAGCCCGGAGACGAACGCCAGCGCGAGCAGGAGCAGCGCCAGGGTCCAGGCCGCGCACTCGATCCCGGCGGGGGCCTGCGGCGGAGCGTCCTTTGCTTTCACGGGATCGAGTCTAAGGGATCCGGGGCGGCCCCGGCGCGTCTACCAGTTGGCGAAGACGTCGACCAGGAAGGCCTGGAAGAACGACTGCTGCAGCAGCCAGGCGAGGACCAGGCCCGAGAGCCCGAGCAGCGCCGGCCCGTGCGCGGGCGCGCGCCGCGCGGGGCGCGCCGGAGCAGTCAACCGCGGCGCCGGGACGGCCCCGGCCACCGCGCCTTCGGCCTGCAGCCGCCGGTCTTCCTGCAGCAGGTGCGAGAGGTCGCGTGAGACCTCCTCGGCCGAGGCGTACCGCGCGCTCTGCGGCGCGAGCAGGCGCGCCAGGATCCGCACGAAGCCCTGCGGCAGGTCGACCCGCCGGCGCAGATTGGCCAGCGCGTCCTCGACCGACTCCGGCGGGGCGGCCGCGAACAGCATCTCGTAGATCACCGCGCCCAGCGAGAACAGGTCGGCCGCGTGCGACCGCCCGCCCTCGGGCGCCGCGTACCAGTTGCGCTGCGTCGAGCCGTCGCCGGAGTAGTGCTCCGGCAGGCCGAAGTCGGTGACCTTGACCCCGCCGTCGGTTCCGAACATCACGTTCGACGGACGGACGTTGCCGTGCACGATCCCGGCCCGCTCGGCGAAGGCCAGCCCCTGCGCCACCTCGCGCGCGACCCGCACCGCCTCGCGCCACGGGTGCGGCTGGACCAGGCGCTCGCGCAGGTCGCCGCCGTCGCAGTGCTCCATCACCATGATGAAGGCTTCGTCCCGCTCGCCGACGACGTGGATCTTGCAGATGTTCGGGTGGTCGACGCGCATCATGGCGCGCGCGATCTTGAGCGCCTCGTTGTCCTTCTGGTAACGCTTGACGACGATCTTCTCGCCGCTGGGGCCGCCCTTGCGGACCAGGTAGACCGAGCGGCGGTCGTCCTGGCGGATCACGTCGAGCAGTTCGAAGCCGCCCGGGGTGTCGATCGTGGAGGCCGCGCCGCGCCGCACCCGGTCGTCGATGTGGCGCCCTTCCAGCGCGTTGATCAGCGCCTCGCGGAAGTCTCCGGCGTCGGTGAAGCGCACCGTCGGATTGGCCGCGAGCGCCTTCTCGATGATCGGGCGGATCCGGTCCGGGATGTCGGCACCGGGGAGCAGCAGGCCCGGTCCCGGCGGCAGCTTGCCGGTGATGATCCGGTGCAGGATCACGCCCAGCGAGTAGACGTCGGCCTCGGGGCCGACGAAGTCGAACGCGGAGCGCTGTTCGGGCGCCATGAAGGCGCGGGTGCCGAGCGCCGTCTTGGGCGAGGGGCCGGTGTCGAGGTCGAGCCCTTCGGCCGCGCGCCGCACGGCCGCGATCCCGAAGTCCGACAGCTTGACCTGCCCGGTCCGGCTGACCAGGATGTTGGCCGGCTTGATGTCGCGGTGGATGACCCGGTTGCGGTGAGCGTAGGCCAGGCCGCGCGAGGCCTGGACCAGGATCCAGATCGCTCGGTCGCGCGACAGGTCGCCGGCCGTCAGCATCTCCTGCAGCGTCTTCCCCTCGACGTACTCCATCACGAAGAACGGGCCGGCCGGGGTCGCGCCGCGGTCGATGATGTGGACCAGGTTGGGGTGGTTGAGTCGGGCCAGAACGCGCGCTTCCTGCTCGAAGAACGCGACCATCTCCTGCTGCGCGAGGTGCTCGTGGCGCAGGATCTTGACCGCCACGCGCCGGCCCAGCGAGGTCTGCTCGGCCTCCCAAACCTCGGCGAAGCCGCCGCGCGCGAGCAGCCGGATCAGGTCCAGCCCCGGAACGAACTCCACCCGCTCGCGCTTCGGCGGCGCGGCCGGCGGCCGTTCCAGAATCGTCCCCACTCCCGCCATCGGACTCCCCGCCTCCCGCTTCGAGATGCCCTGCCGACAACTTAGGTCGCGGAGCGGCGCTTGTCCGCCTCGCATCGGGACGGGCCGGAGAGCGTTCGGAAGGCCCCCTGCGAAGCCCTCCCGCAGCCCCAGCGAGGGAAAGAGGAAGACCCGTAAAAGGCTACCAGTCAATGACTTAGTTGGAGGCTTGGAACTTAATAAAACTCAGTTAGACTGAGGTATTCTCACTGGGAGACCCCGGATGTCACGGTTCTTCGCGTCGCTGACCCGCCACCCGCTCAGCCTCCTGGGGGCGGCCCTGACCACGGCCTCTGCGGTCGTGATCCTGGCGATCTTCCTGTTCGGGCTCGTCGGGTTCGAGGGCGGTCCGTACAGCGGGATCCTCGCGTACCTGGTCCTGCCCGGGTTCTTCGTCCTCGGCCTGGCGATGATCCCGCTCGGCCTGCGCCTGCAGCGCCAGCGCGAGGCGGCTGCAGCCGCTGGCGGCGCCCCGGTCAAGGGACTCCCGGTCATCGATTTCAACGTGCCGCGTATCCGCCGGAATTTCCTGACCTTCACCGGGCTGACGGTCGCGAACGTCATGATCCTTGGACTCGTCGGCTACAAGGGGATCGAGACGCTCGACTCGACCCCCTTCTGCGGGCAGGCCTGCCACTCGGTGATGGATCCCGAGTTCACGGCCTACAGCCGTTCGCCCCACGCGCGCGTCCACTGCGTGGACTGTCACATCGGCCCCGGCGCCGACTGGTTCGTCAAGTCGAAGCTCTCCGGCGCCTGGCAGGTGGTGTCGGTCAACCTCAACCTCTACCCCCGGCCGATCCCGACCCCGGTCCACAACCTGCGCCCGGCCCGCGAGACCTGCGAGCAGTGCCACTGGCCGGAGAAGTTCGTCGGCGACCGGCTGCGCGTCCGCACCCACTACGACGAGGACGAGGCCAACACCGAGAAGAAGTCGGTCCTGCTGGTCAAGGTCGGCGGGCTCAAGCGCCAGGACGGGGTCGCGGGGTCGATCTCTCAGGGGATCCACTGGCACATCGACCGCAACATCCAGATCCGCTACCTCTCGGACGAGTCACGCGAGCGCATCTACGAGGTCGAACTGAAACGGGCCGACGGCTCGATCGAGAAATACGCCCGGGAGAAGAAGCCGGAGGCCGGCGAGAAGACCGAGTGGCGCACGATGGACTGCGTGGACTGCCACAACCGGCCGACCCACATCTACCGCCTGCCCCAGACCGAGCTCGACGCGGCAATCGAAGTCGGAAAGATCGACCGCTCGCTGCCGTTCATCAAGCGCGAGGGGATGAAGGCGCTGCAGGTCGACTACCCCTCGCACGAAGCGGCGAAGGAGGGGATCGCCGAGCAGATCGCCGCGTTCTACGCCGCGAGCTATCCGGAGGTCGCGCGGTCGAAGCAGGCGCAGGTCGAGGCGGCAGGGAAGGAACTGGGGTTCATCTACAGCGTCAACGTCTTCCCGTCGATGAACATCAAGTGGGGAACCTACCCCAACCACATCGGCCACCAGGAGTTCCCGGGCTGCTTCCGCTGCCACGACGACGAGCTGAAGTCGGCGAGCGGCCGGAAGATCGAGCAGGACTGCACGCAGTGCCACTCGCTCCTGGCGATGGAAGAGGAGAACCCGGAGATCCTGGCGCAGCTCAACCCGTAGGCGTCGCCCTCCGTGGCGGCCCGCATGGCGCGAGGTCGGGCCGGGACAGAGCCCGGCCCCTATTCCTCTTCGGGGATCCGCTCCGGCATCCCCTCGACCCGCACCCAGTCCCCCTGCTCCGCCAGGTGCGGCTTGCCCGCGAAATCGATGAAGTGACCGGAGCGGTTGGCCTTGGTCTGGAGGTAGAAGAGGTTGTGCGGGTTGGGCGGGAGGATGTGCGGGTCCCGCCCGTCGACCTCGATCCCGTACTGCTGGAGCTGCTCGACCTTCTGCGGGTTGTTGGTCATCAGGCGGATCGATTTCACACCGAGGCTGTGGATCATGTGGGCGGCGATCGCGTAGTCGCGCTCGTCGTCGCGGAAACCCAGCGCCAGGTTGGCCTCGACCGTGTCGAGCCCCCGGTCCTGCAGCGCGTAGGCCCGGACCTTGTTGATCAGACCGATCCCACGCCCCTCCTGCCGCATGTAGAGCACGATTCCCTGCGGCAGCTCGCCGATCCGCCGCAGCGCGGCCTCGAGCTGGTCGCGGCAGTCGCAGCGCAGCGAGCCCAGGGCGTCGCCGGTCAGGCACTCGGAGTGAACGCGGCAGGGGACCTGCTCCCGGTCGCGCACGTCACCGCGCACGATCGCGACGTGCTCTTTGGCATCGCGGTTGTTCCAGAAGGCGACGATCGAGAACTCGCCGAAGCGGGTCGGCAGGTCGGCCGCGCCGACGAGGCGGACGCAGAGGTGGTTGGGGCCATAGCCCTCGCACTCGTGGTCGCGGTCGCGCTCGACCAGGTGCTGCAGCCCCGCGGTGACGGATGTCATGCAAACTCCTCGTGGAGTCGGGCGGCCAGACGCCGGCCGGAGAGGAATGCCGCCTCGACGCCGCCGCCCGGGGCGAACGATTCGCCGGCCAGCGCGAGCCGCGCGCCGCCGGGAAACTGGACTACGACCGGGCCCGCGAGTTCCGAGCCGCGGTCGACGCGCGCGAAGCGCCAGCGGTGCGTCTGGTGCCAGAGCGGCTGCGCGGTCCAGGTCCCGCAGAGCCCCGCCGCCGCCTCCAGCAGCTCCGGAGCCCACTGCGACGGCTCGGCCTCGAGCCGCTCGCGCGACCAGGCCGGCCGCGCCTGGTAGACCATCACGCACTGCGCCGGCGCAGCGCGCTTGGCCGAGTCGTGCGCGACCAACTGCAGCGCGCGCGACCCCGCGGGGTAGCACAGGTCGAACGGCACCGCGGCGCCGATCTCCGGCGGGTAGCCGGCCATCACCGTCAGGCAGGGGAGCGTCCCCAGCATCGACAGCAGCGCGCGGACCCCGTCCAGGTCGGCGATCCCGGCCGGCAGCGTCGCCAGCAGCTCGCGCGCCTGCTCGAGCGGGAGCGCCAGGACGACCGTCTCGGCGTCGATCCGGCCGCCGTCGTCCAGCTCGAGCGCCAGCCGCAGCCCGGCCAGGCCCAGCGCGGTGACGCGGGTCTGCAGCCGGACCCGCAGCTCGCGGGCGAGGTGCTTGGGGAAGGCGCTCACCCCCTCGGCGAACGCGACGCGCCGTTCGCCCGGGGCGAAGGCGTCGGGCTGGCAGGGGCTGCCGGACCCCTGCACCGCGGCGGGCCAACCCTCGAGCGGCGTCCCGGCGCCGTCGGCCGCGACCGCGTCCAGCGCCGCGAGGAAGCCGGGGTCGCTCCCGTGCAGGAAGGCCAGGCCGTGGTCGACCGGCTGCCCTTCGATCCGGCGCGTCGCGCAGCGCCCGCCGACGCCGCGCGCCTTGTCGATCACCAGCACGTCGTGCCCGGCGCGCGCGAGGGCCCGCGCGCACTCGAGCCCCGAAACGCCCGCTCCGACCACCACGACGGGACCGCCAGCCAGGACCCACCTCCCGGAAGCGGCCAGTCTATTCCCCGGCACCCTCGGCCGCCCAGCCCGGCGCGTGCGGCGGGGGCGGGGGCGCCCCGGGCGCCGCGGGCCCGCCCGGCGGCCCACCGTCCCGGTACCAGTCGGGGAGCGTCGGCTCGAGCACGCGCACGTACGCGTAGGACCAGGCGCGGAAGAGCAGCGAGATCGGCAGGATCGCGACCGACACGATCCAGGCCGCCAGGAAGAAGGCACCCGCCGCGATCGGCCCCAGGAGCACGACCGAGGCCGGGAAGCTGGCGATCACGATCACCGCCACGACCCCCAGCGCGGCCGGCCAGGCCCAGGCGCAGCAGCTGAAGCAGGTGGCGAAGGTGATCGCGAAGGCGCCGACCAGGCCGAGCAGCAGGCGCAGCAGCAGGTAGAACAGCGACGGCCCGAGGCTCGAGAAGACCAGCCGCCCGGCGCGGCGGAACGAGCCCCAGAAGCCGGCGTCGGTGGTCCACGCCAGCGGCACGACGAAATCGTGCGCGAACCACTCGGCCAGTCCCAGCGCGATCCCGACCGGCAGGCCGTAGGCGACCGAGAAGAGCACCGGCAGCGCGAGGTCGCCGACCTCGGGCGTCCAGCCGTTGAGCGCGTCGCGGACGATCGGCCACCAGATCACGAGCAGCGGCAGGATCAGCACGAGCGCCGCGGCCAGCAGCAGCAGCTCGAAGAGGAAGTAGGCCAGCCCCGGCGCGGCGGTGCGCGGGAACACCTCCCGGATCCGCGGCGCCCCCGACAGCACGCCGTCGAGCAGCACGAAGCGGAAGCGGCAGCGCAGGTAGAGCAGCCCCAGTGCCAGCAGGACCGCGAGGCCGACCAGCGTGGCGATCAGCGGCACGGTCCAGGCGATCGACTCGAAGGCCGAGAAGGCGTCGGGGGGCAGGCCGCTCGCCTCCGCGGCGCGGGAACCGGAGCGGAGCAGGTCGGGATCGCGCCAGCTCCCGCCGGTCCCCCAATGGTTGCCGAGCGCGCCGGCCAGCAGCGCGATCAGCCCCCACCAGATCCAGTTCTCGAGCCGGGCCTGCGGCCCCTGGAACAGCAGCCACGCCATCCGCCGCCAGCCGACGGAGAGAGCGTCGATCACGGGGGCGAGCGGATCGGAGGATGGGGAGCCCATCGAAGGCCTCCTCGGCGCGAAAACGGCGGAGATCGCGGAGAATCATAGTGGCAGGCCGACGGATGGACGGGACCGCTCGCGGCCCGGCCTTGCCCGGACAGCGACCGGAGCGGCCGAGCGGGGCCCGGGACGGCGGGGGAGCGACGATGGCGGCACGCAAGGGGGTCAGGGCGACGGCCGGCGGGAGGGTGCACGCCGAGCTGCCGGCGGAGCGCGGCGGGGCCTTCGCCGCGATCTACGCGCTGGTCCGCCGGATCCCGCGCGGCCGGGTCATGACCTACGGCCAGATCGCGACCCTGCTGGGAAACCGCCTCTCGCCCCGCGCGGTCGGCTGGGCGATGCACGGTTGCCCGGCCGGTGTCCCCTGGCAGCGGGTCGTCAACGCGGCGGGCGGCTGTTCGACGGAGCGGATGCCGGACGTCCCGCCCGGCCTGCAGCGCGCCCTGCTCGAGGGAGAAGGGGTAGTCTTTCGTGCGAACGGGACGCTCGAACTGGCGCGCTACCGCTGGTCGCCGCCGGCGGCACGGGGCCGGTCCCGAAGGAGCGAGGACGCGTGAACGCCGGGGCCTGGCTGCCGATCCTGTTCGTCGCGCTGGGGGCGCTGGCGCTCGGCGCGGCGTTGGCCTGGCTCGCGGCGCGGGCCCGGATCTCGGCGCTCGCGGTCCAGCTCGCCGAGCGCGAGCGCGCCGCCGCCGCGCGCGAGGCGCTGCTCGCCGACGCCGACCGCGTCCTGCGCGAGAGCTTCGAGGCGCTCGCGGCGCAGGCGCTGCGCGCCAACAACCAGTCCTTCCTGGAGCTGGCCGCCTCGCGCTTCGGCGAGCTGAAAGCCGACGCCGGGCAGGAGTTGGAGGCCCGCCGGAAGGCGGTCGAGCAGCTCGTCGCCCCGATCCGCGAGACGTTGGCCGGAATCGACGGCGAACTGAAGAAGACCGCCGAGCAGCGGCTCGTCGGGGCGGCCCGGCTGGACGAGCAGCTGCGGCAGATCGCCGGCGCGCACGGCGACCTGAAGGCCGAGACGCAGCGGCTCGTCCGCGCACTGCGGGCTCCCGACGTCCGGGGCCGCTGGGGCGAGATTCAGCTCCAGCGCGTGGTCGAGCTGGCGGGGATGCTCGAGTACTGCGACTTCGTGCAGCAGGAGGTCCGTGACGGGGACGCCGGGAAGCTGCGGCCCGACATGATCGTCCGGCTCCCCGGTGGCAAGCAGATCATCGTCGACGCCAAGACGCCGCTGGTCGGCTATCTCGAGGCGGCCGAAGCGGCCGACGACGCGACGCGCGACAAGCGGCTCGCCGAGCACGCGGCGCAGGTGCGCATGCACCTGCGCAAGCTGGGCGAGAAGGCCTACTGGAACCAGTTTCCGGAGACGCCGGAGTTCGTCGTGATGTTCCTGCCCGGCGAGTCGTTTTTCGCCGAGGCGCTGCGCCACGACCCCGGCCTGATCGAGTACGGCGTCGACGCCCGCGTCATCCCGGCCAGCCCGATCACGCTGATCGCGCTGCTCCGCGCGGTGGCCTACGGCTGGCAGCAGGAGCGGCTGGCCGCCAACGCCCGGCAGATCAGCGAACTGGGGCGCGAGCTGCACAAGCGGCTCGACCTGCTGCTGGAGAAGTTCGCGGCGGTCGGGCGCAGCCTGGGGCTGGCGGTCCAGGCCTACAACGATGCCGTCGGCTCGCTCGAGGCGCGCTTCCTGCCGCAGGCGCGCAAGCTCAGGGAGCTGGGCGTGGCCGCGGCGGACGAGTTGCCCGAACTGACGCACCTGGAGCGCATGCCGCGCGAGTTGGCCGAGGCGACCGGCAGGGACGACACTCACCGCGAGAGGGAGGAACCATGAAGACGATCCGCGCCGCGCCGGTCCTGCTCGTGCTGTTCCTCGCCCTTCCGGCCGCCTTCCCGCAGGGCGCCGGGAAGAGCGACTCCGAAATGCGCGCGAAGATCGCGCAGCGGCTCGCCGGGGACCCGGTGCTGCAGGACGACCGACTGACGGTCGAAGTCGCGGACGGCGTGGCCACCGTGTCCGGTACGGTCGACACGCTCTACGAGTCCTGGAAGGTGCGTGACGACGTGGTCGCGGTCTTCGGCGTGGTTGGTTACCAGCCGCTGCTTTCGCTCGAGAACGCCGGCATTCCGGACTCGGTGCTGACGACCGCGGTCGGGGACGCGCTGAGCCGGCGCCTGCTCGACTCGCCGGAGGTCGGGTCGATCGTGGCCAGCGTCGACGCCGGCGTCGTCACCCTGTCGGGCACCCTTCGCGACTCGCGCAAGCGCTTCGATGCGCGCGACGCGGTGGCCCGCGTGTCCGGCGTGAAGCGGGTCGTCGACCAGCTCCTGTCGCCCGAAGCGCCCGACGACGAGATCCAGAAGGCCGTCGCCGCAATCCTCGCCGGCGGGACGGGGAAACCGGTCGGCGGGCAGATCACGACCCAGGTCGACGGCGGCATCGTGACCCTGACCGGCACGGTTCCGCTGCTCTCCTCGAGCTACCAGGCCGAGGAGCTCGCCTGGGGCGTCAACGGCGTGCGCGGCGTCGAGTCCCGCTTGACGGTCGATCCCCCCTCGCACGGCGTCAAGGTCACGAGGCCGTAGCCTTGAGACGGGCCCGGTCCTCGCTGTCTGCGCTGCTGCTGGTGTCCGCCGCCCTGGCGGCCGGCCCCGCCGCCGCGGCGGTCCCGCCGGACGCCGAGCTGGCTGCCGCGGTCGCGCAGCGCTTCGCCGGCGCCAAGGGGCTCTCGCGCGAGCTGCTGCGCGTCAGCGTGCAGCAGGGCGTCGCCTCGATCAGCGGCGTGGTCTCGGACCTCTCCCGTAGCTGGCGTGCGCGCGAGGTGGCGGGCGGGGTCGCGGGGATCGTCGAGATCGTCGACCGCACCACGGTCCGGAGCGCGGGGCGGCCCGACGCCGAGATCCTGTCCGTCGTCGAGACCGAGCTGCGCAAGGACAAGGTGACCGCCCGGCTGCCCGTGGCTGCGACGGTCGAGGCCGGGCGGGTCACGCTGACCGGCACGATCACCGACGGCCGCCGGCGCTTCGATGCGCGTGAAGCCGCGGCGCGGGTGCCCGGCGTGGTCGCCGTCGTCGACCGGCTCGAGACGCCGCCCGCCGACGACGAGCGGATCCGCCAATGGGCCGCGGCGCAGCTCGACGGCTCGGCCGGCGAAGGGGTCGACGGCCGCTACGAGCTGGCAGTCGCCGCGGGAGTCGTCACGCTGCGCGGGACCGCGCCCACGGTCCGCGCCCGGGACCAGGCCGCGCGCACCGTGCTCGGGATCAACGGGGTGAGGGAACTCGTCGACCAGGTGACGGTCGTTCCGTAGCGGCCCCGTCAGGCCTCGCGCAGCGCCGCGGTGACCGGGATCCGCGCGGCCCGGATCGCCGGCAGCAGGCCGCCGATCACCCCCAGCACGAGGGCCACGAGCATCCCCGCCGCGATCCCGCGCGGCGTGATCCGGAAGGCGAACGAGAGCTGGCTGAACGAGGCCCCGGCGGTCGCCGCGGTGTAGCCCTCGAACGGCAGCGTGAACAGCACCCCCAGAACGCCGCCGATCAGCGCCAAGGCCACCGACTCGATCAGCACCCCGAGCAGGATCGAGAGCCGCGAGAAGCCGAGCGCGCGCAGCGTCCCGATCTCGCGCGTCCGCGCGCCGACGATCCCGTACATCGTGTTGATCACGCCGAACGCGGCGCCGACCCCCAGGATCACCGTCACGAAGTAGCCCAGATAGAGCAGCGCGGTCCCGGTGCCACCGGCCTGGGCCTCGTAGTAGGACTGCTCCTCTTTCATCTCGAGCTGGAAGCGCGGGTCCTTCGACAGCTCCTCCGTGAACGCCGGCAGCGCGGCCGGGTCCTTCAGGCGCAGCGTCAGCGACTGCCAGCCGCCGGTCCGGTTGAAGGCCTGCCGCATCAGGTCGGCGTCGCCCCAGATCTCGCTCTCGAAGCCCGACCCGCCGGCGGTGAAGATGCCGACCACGGTCCAGGGGCGGCGCTGAAGCGTGATCGTGTCGCCGATGTCGACCCCGTCGAACTGGTCGATCAGGCGCCGCCCGACGACGATCTCGCCCAGCCCGGGCCGGAAGTTGCGGCCCTCGGCGATCTCGATCGCGTGACGCACCGTGAAGGCGCGCGACGTCACGCCGCGCACCAGGACATTGATCGGCGCGCCGTCGCTGCGGCGCTTGAGCGACGCCACCACGACCATCTCGGGCGAGGCCAGCGGTCGCCCGTCGGGGCCGCGCAGGACCCGCGCGTCGACCTCGATCAGGCTCGCGGCGTCGTTGCCGAGCCCGGAAGTCAGCTCGGAGTTGGAGCCCTTCTGGACCACGATCGCGTTCTGGGGGATTCCGGTCGACTTGAGCGTCTCGCGCAGCCCGGAGGACATCGCGAACAGCCAGCCCAGTACCCCGACCACCAGGCCGATTCCGAAGACCGCGAGCAGGCTGGTGCGCCAGCGCTGCAGCACGCTGCGCAGGTTGTAGGAGAGCAGCAGCGCCAGCTTCACAGCTGCCTCAGCGCGCTGGTGATCCGCTCGCGGTAGGCCAGCAGCGCCGGGAGGAAGCCGGCGGCCGCCCCCAGCGCGACCGCCAGCCCGAAGGCCAGCGCCCCCAGCTCGGGCGACAGGCCACGGTCCGCCACCCCGCGGAAGATGTCGCCGACCATCGGGATCTTCGGCAGCACGTGGATGAAGCGATCGCCCAGCAGCAGGCCGAGTCCCCCGCCCAGCAGCCCCAGGAGGACCGCCTCGCCCAGCACGAGGCCCATCACGGTCTTGCCGGAGAAGCCCAGCGTCTTGAGGGTCGCGATCTCTTTGCGCCGCTCGCGGACCGCCATGCTCATCGTGTTGGCCGTGACCAGCAGGATCGTGAAGGTCGTGGCCAGACCGATCACCCGCAGCAGCAGCGCGATGTTGCCGATCAGCGCGATGAAGCTGGCCCGGAAGGCGGCCTCGGTCTCGGTCTTGGTCTGCGCGGTCGAGTTCTCGAACAGCGCATCGACCTCGCGGCTGACGGCGCCGGCCCGCGCCGGGTCGTCGATCTCGACGACGAAGGTCCCCTTGCCGACCCGCCGCCCGGTCGACTCGTAGAGGTAGCGGTAGTGGAAGAAGAGCTGCTGCAGGTTCGTTCCCGGGAAGCGCGCGGGGTCGCTGTCGTAGATCCCGCGGATCACGAACTCGAACGGCCGGCCGGTGCGGTAGGGCGGGATCGTCGACTCCATCTGGATCACGTCGCCGGGCTTCCAGCCGAAGCGCTCGGCCGTCTCGCGGCCGACGATCGCGCCGCGCGGGTCGCGCAGGAAGGCGTCCCTCTGCTCGGGCGGCAGGATGTACTCAGGGTAGATCGCCAGGTAGGGCTCGGCGTCGATCGCGAAGTTGGGGAAGAAATTCTTGCGGTCCTGGTAGATCCCGCCGAACCAGTTGGCGCCGGCCACGCGCCGCACGCCCGGCACCGCGGCGATCCGCGGGCCGTAGTAGATCGGCAGGTTGAAGACCAGGCTGACCGCGTGGCGTGCGATCAGGCGCTTGTCCGAGGCGCTCTCGGTCGAGGAGTTGATCGCGTCGATCGCGGTCTCGAGCACGCAGAACAGGAAGATGCAGAGCGCCATCGCCAGCACGGTCAGCGCCGTCCGGAACCAGTTGTGCCGGAGGTGCTTCAGGATGTAGGGGAGAAAGCGCATCTCAGTCGACCAGCCGGCCCTTCTCCAGGTGGTAGCGGACGCGGGCCACCGCCGCCGCGCGCGGGTCGTGGGTGACCATCACGATCGTCTTCTCGAACTCGCGGTTGAGCGCCTCCATCAGGTGCAGCACCTCGTCGGCGCTCTTCGAGTCCAGGTCGCCGGTCGGCTCGTCGGCGACCAGCACCGTGGGGTCGGTGACGATCGCGCGGGCGATCGCCACGCGCTGCTCCTGGCCGCCCGAGAGCTGGCGCGGATAGTGCCGGCTGCGGTCGGCCAGCCCCACGACCTCGAGCGCCGTCAGCGCTCGCTCGCGCCGCTCGCCGCGCGAGAACGGCTGCAGCAGCAGCGGCAGCTCGACGTTCTCGAGAGCGGTGAGCACCGGGATCAGGTTGTAGAACTGGAAGATGAAGCCGACGTGGAGCGACCGGAAGCGGGCCAGCTCGCCCTCGCTCAGGCTGGTCACGTCGGTCGCGCCGACGGTCACGGTGCCCGAGGTCGGGCGGTCGATCCCGGCGATCAGGTTG
>JALOKP010000234.1 GCA_025456425.1 Acidobacteriota bacterium
CTCCTCGGCGATCGCCTGCTCGACGAAGCGCTGCAGCGCGGGGTCGAGCGTGGTCTCGACCCACGCCGTGCCCGGCGGCAGCGTCGCCGCCAGCCACGACGTGAAGTGCGGGGCGCGGAACGGGGCCTCGAACGACGCCAGGTCCAGCGGCGCGCCGGCCGCGGCGTCGGCTTCCGGCCGCTCGACGAACCCCTGCGCTGCCATCCGGTCCAGCACCCGCCGCATCCGCGCGCGCGCTTCGTCCGGGTGGCGGTACGGGTCGAAACGGGCCGGCGACGCCGCCATCCCCGCGAGCAGCGCCGCCTGCGCCAGCGAGAGCCGCGCCGCGGGGCGCCGGAAGTAGACCTGCGCGGCGGTTTCGACGCCCGAGAGCGAGCGCCCCAGCGCGACGCGGTCGAGGTACGCGCGCAGCAGCGCCTCGCGCGGCAGGTGCGCCGACAGGCGCAGCGCCCAGAGCGCCTCCTTGGCCTTGCCGGCCAGCGTCCGCCGGCGCGGGACGAGGCGCCGCGCCAGTTGCTGCGCGATCGTCGAAGCCCCGCCGGTGACCCGCCCGGCACGCGCGATGTCGCGCGCCGTGCGCGCGATCGCGAGCGGATCGACGCCGGGATGGCGGCCGAAGCGGCGGTCCTCGACCGCGATGAAGGCGTCGACCACGCGCTGCGGCAGCGGTCCGGGGGGGAGCGGGATCGCGCGGCCGTCCTCGCCCGAGCGCAGCTCGCGCAGCAGGCCCCCCTCGCGGTCGGCGATCCGCAGCGAGGCCAAGCCCGCGGCATCGAGCAGGCCGGCCGGGAGCGGCCAGGCGACGAGCAGCGCCAACGCGAGCAGCGCCAGCGCGAGCGCCACGGCGCCCGCCCGGAGCCCGAGCCGCGCGATCCGCTTCACGGCGTCACCGTCACCTCGAGCGCGCCGTCGCGGCCGAAGGTCTCGGGGCGGTACATCTCCGAGGCCGTCGCGGGCGGGAAGAGGAAGGTCCCGGGGGTCGTCGCGCGCAGCACGAAGCGCGCCTCCCAGACCCCCGGCGGGAGCTGGTCGGCGAAGGCCAGCACGCGGTCGGTAGGCCCACTCGGGCAGGCCGCCGCCCGGCATCCCTCCGATCGACGGCGACTCGCCCTCCGGCCCGGGTGGCGCGAGGAGCGCGGACCTCGACGCGGTGGCGAGCGACGCGTCGACCGCTTCGAAGCCGGCCGGGACGGGGACGTCGACGGCGACGAAGCGCCGCTCCTGCGGCGTCGCGACCCGCACGGTGAGGGTGACCAGCGCGCCCGCGCCGAAGGCCCGCGCCTGACCGCGCGCGCCCCACGGCGAGAGCCAGCGCTGCACCACCAGCCCGCGGTCGAGCGCGGTGGTCGGTGGCCGCTCGGGGAGCCAGGTCAGGCGCACTCCGTAGTAGAGGATGCCGGTTCCCTGCTTCGAGAAGACGAGCGGGGCGGAGCGGCCCGCCCGCGCCAGCTCCGCCATCGGCACGGCACGGCGGGTCAGCTCCAGCGACCGCCCGCGGAACTCGGCCGCTGCGATCTCCGTCCCCCCCAGCGCGGCCCGCGCCGCGAAATCGGGCACGGCGCGCTCCCTGGTCGCGACCAGGTCGGCCAGCGCCAGCAGCGTCCAGCCCGACTCCTGCGTCGTACGGTACCCGCCGTCCGGCTGCCGCCGGCCGGCCAGCCAGCGCACCAGCATCGGGACCAGCGGGTGCTCGGGGGCGTGGGTCTCGAGCAGCATGAGCACGATCGCCGTGGTCGTCACGTCGGAGGACCAGGCCGCCGCGAATGAGGCGCGGTCGCTGTCCTGGAAGAACGCCTCTCCCGCCGTGATCCGGGCCGCGTCGACGAGCGAGGCCAGCAGCTCCCGTCCCCGCGCGGCGTCCGCCGCAGCGGCCCCGGGACGCAGCATCGCGTCGGCCAGCATCGCGCGGGAGGCCAGCGTCAGCCGGGCGCGCAGCTCGAACAGGTCGGCGTGGTAGGAGGCCCTGGGCGCGCCGGAGCGGGCCAGGACCCAGAGCGCGAAGGCCCGATCGTCGGGCGTCGGCGTGAAACTCGCGTAGAGCGCGCGCACCGGTCCGCCCGCGGCGATCGTCTCGGCCAGGTAACGCTGGCCGTTCGCGATCACGGCCGGCTCGACGGCGTAGCCCGCTTCGCGCGCGCGGGCCAGGGCCAGCACTACCCAGGCGCTGGCCCAGGGCGAGGCCTCGGCGCTGGACGGCCAGTAGCGGAAGCCGCCGTCGTCGCGCTGCAGCGCGGCGAGCGCCGCGATCGCGTCCGCGACGACCGCGTCGGGGTCGGCGGGCGCGCCGGCCGGGTCCGGCGCGGACCCGCCCGGCCCGAACCAGCTCGCCTCGCGCGCCCGCTGCCGCTCGCGCTCCTCGGCCCCGGTCGGCGCCAGCCCGTAGGCCCGCTGGATCTGCCGCAGCGCCACGAACGGCACCAGCCGCGAGGCGATCTGCTCGGCGCAGCCGTAGGGGTAGTCCACGAGCTGCCGCATCGCGCCGTCGAACCCCGCCAGCGCGCTGGAGGCCAGCGTCAGCTCGAGGCCACCGGCGTCCGGACGGGCCTGCTGCGGCGGGACGATCGTCTCGGTCCGCTCGCCCTCGGTGTCGCCGTAGGTCGCGACGACTTCCGGCGCCGCGGACGGCGCGACGACCAGCGCCTGCTCGACCGCGTCGCGCTCCCCCGCCCCACGGACGGTGAAGCGCAGCGTCGCCGGCGTGGCGCTGGTCCCGACGAACGCGAAGCGGACCTCCTGCGCCCGGCCGTCGGGCAGGCGCACGCTCTTCATCGCCGGCCCGGACAGCGCGACGCCTCCCGTCGCCTCCGCGCTCACTTCCACCGGCGTGGCGCCGAGCGCCGCCGCATCCTTGGCGTGCACGACGACGCCGGCCTCGAAGCGGTCGCCGACGCGCGCGACGCGCGGCAGCGCCGGGATCGCCAGCAGCGGTTTGCTGACCGTCAGCGAGCCCTTGCCGGTGCCGAAGCGCTCGTCCTCGCCGATCGCCAGCGCCATGACGCGGTAGGTCGTCAGATTGTCGGGCAGCTCGAACGCGACGTGGGCGCGGCCGTCGGCGCCGGTCACGACCTCCGGTGCGAAGAGCACGGTGGTCCTGAAGCGCGAACGCAGCTCTCCGCCGTCGTCGCCGCCGCCGCCGCCCGGCGCCGTCCCGCCCTTCTCGCCGTACCAGCGCCGCAGCACCAGGTCGACCAGTGGCTCGGCGGTGCGGACCGAGAGCGGCCGCGGCATGTAGATCGCGTCGAGCAGGTCCGGCGCCTCGTAGCCGGTCAGGCGCAGGACCGTCTCGTCCACGGCCCAGACCGCGAGCTGCGCCCGCGCCGGGCGCCCCGTCGCGTCGGTCACGGCGAGGTCGACATCGACCGTCTGCCGCGGCCGGTAGTCGGCGCGCTCGGGCGTCACCGTCACGGCGAGCCGCCGCGACTTCTTCTCGACCTTGAGCTCCAGGTATCCCAGCTTGAACTCCGGCCGGCCGGGGTCGGCCCCCTCCCCCGCGGCCTGGTCGGTCGGCACGCGCCCGCGCACCAGCACGATCGAGACGTAGGCGTTGGGGACCATCGACTCGTCGATCGGGACCGGGATCGCGCGGGCCGCGCCGTCGAGCGTGACGCGCCGGGCCGACATCACCCCCGCGCGCTCGACGGTGACAATCGCCTCCGCCGCCGGGAACGGGCTCTTGACCAGGATCTGCGCCGTGTCGCCGACGTCGTAGAGCGCGCGGTCCGCGACCAGGTCGATCCGATCGGTCCCGTCGCGCAGCCACGAGACCCAGCCGCTGCCGATCACGTAGAGCCCGGTCCGTGTCCTCTGCGTCCGGCCGGCGCCGTCCTTCAGCGTCGCCTCGAGGATGAAGAGCCCGCCCGCTTCCGGGGTGAAGCGGCAGGGCTGCGGGGTCTCGGCGCTCG
>JALOKP010000126.1 GCA_025456425.1 Acidobacteriota bacterium
AGCCGGCCGGGGTCTGCATCCAGGAGTTGGCGACGACGATCCAGATCGCGCTGAAGTGGGCGCCGGCGCAGACCATCACGGTCGACAGGAAGTGGATCCCCGGCCCGACCTTGTCCCAGCCGAACAGCAGCAGCGCCAGGAACCCGGACTCCAGGAAGAAGGCGAAGATCCCCTCGGCCGCCAGCGCGCTGCCGAAGACGTCGCCGACGAAGCGCGAGTAGGCGGCCCAGTTGGTGCCGAACTCGAACTCCATCACGATCCCGGTGGCGACCCCGATCGCGAAGGTCAGGCCGAAGACCCGGACCCAGAAGCGCGTCATCTGCTGGTAGAGCGGGTTGCGGGTGCGCAGGTACAGCCCTTCCATCACCACCAGCACCAGCCCGAGCCCGATCGACAGCGGCGGGTAGATGTAGTGGAAGCCGATCGTCAGGGCGAACTGCAGGCGCGACAGGAACGCGGGATCCATGGACCGTCCTCGGGATCCCCGCGAAAGGGAAGCTCGCGGGGCCTCGGCGGCGCGCGGCGAGGAGATCATGAGGCCACGCGGCGCGGGGGATGTCAATTGTGGTTACATGGGGCGCGATGGAGAGCGACGCGCTGCGGCTCGCCGCGACGGTGCTTGCCGGCCTCGTCACGGGCGGGATCCTCGGGCTGACCGGTGCGGGGGGATCGATCCTCACGCTGCCGGCGCTGATCGGAGCGGCCGGCCTGACCCCGCACCAGGCGGTCGCGGCGAGCCTGATCTCGGTCGGCGGGAGCGCGGCCGCGGGGGCGGCGACCCACGCGCGCGACGGGCGGCTGCGCTGGCGCGCGGCGCTGCCGTTCGCGCTCGTCGCCGGAGGGGCCGCGCTCGCCGGAGGCCGGCTGGGGCGGATGGTCCCGCCGCGCGCGCTGATGATCGCCTTCGGCGCGCTCGCGCTCTTCGTCGGCTGGCGGATGCTGCGCGGATCCGGGGGCGGCGCCGCGCCGCCCGGACCGGACGCCGCGTCGCGCGGGCAGGACGCCGCTCCGCCGCGGCCGGCGCGGGCCCGCCTGCTCGCGAGCGCGCTCGCGGTCGGCCTGCTCTCCGGCGTGCTCGGGGTGGGGGGCGGCTTCCTGATCGTCCCGGCGCTGGTGGCCGCGGTCGGGCTCGGCCTCCCCGAGGCGATCGCGACCAGCCTCGCCGTGATCGCCCTCAACTGCGCCGGCGCGCTGGCGGGCGCGCTCTCCGCGCTCGACGCGCTGCCGTGGGGGAGGGTCCTGCCGTTCGCCGCGGCCTCGATCCTCGGGAGCCGCGCCGGCGCCGGGCTGGCCGGCCGTTGGCCCGTCGAGCGGCTGCGCCTGGCCTTCGCGGCCCTCGCCTTCGCGGTCGGCGCGGGGACGCTGGCCGTCTACCTCGGGCCCTGACCGGAGCGCGCCGTGACGACTCCCGTCGCCGCCATGAACCCGCCGCGCCGCGCCCGCGCGATCGCCGTCCACCGTCCGGCCGCGGGGCCGGCGCTGCGGCTGCGCGCGGGGGAGGAGGTCGCCGTCGGGCGGCGCGACGACGAGTGGCCGCTCTGGTTCCGCTGCCGCGCCGCCGACGGCTGCGAAGGCTGGGTCCCCGAGGCCTGGCTCGAGCGCGACGGCGGGCGCGCGGCGCTGCGCGCCGACTACGACGCGACCGAACTCGAGGCCGCCCCGGGTGACCGGCTGACCGTCCACCGCGCCTACGGCGGCTGGCTCTGGGCCGAGCGCGAGGGCGGCGGCCGGGGCTGGATCCCGGCGCGCACGGTCCAGTTCGACTGACCGGCCCGGCAAGCGGAGCGGCCGGTCCGGCCGCGCCGCTACAATGCCGGCGTGAGCCTTCCCGACGCCGCCCTCGCCGCGCTGCCGCGCACCCGCTCCTGGATCGGTGGGCGCGAGGTCGAGGGACGCGCCGGCCTCGCGCCGGCGACCGATCCGGCGACGGGCGAGCCCTTCGCGGCCGTCGAGCGCCTGGACGCGGAGCAGGCGGGGGCCGCCTTCGACGCCGCACGCGCCGCGTTCCCCGCCTGGAGCGCGACCCCGGTCCGGGCGCGGGCGCGCGCGCTCGACGCGCTGCGTGCGGCGCTGCTGGCCGAAGCGGAGCAGCTGGCGCGGCTCGTCTCGCGCGAGCAGGGGAAACCGGTCGCGGAGGCCTGGGCGGCGGAGATCCTCCCCTCGCTCGACGCGCTGGCGCACCTGGCGGAGCACGCCGAGGCGGCGCTGCAGGACGAGCCGGTCCAGGCCCACTCGCTGCTGCAGGCGCACAAGCAGGCGCGCATCGTCCGGGTCCCCTGCGGCGTCGTGCTCGCGATCACGCCGTGGAACTTCCCGCTGGCGCTGCCGCTGCCGATCGTCGCCACGGCACTGGCCGCGGGGAACACGGTCGTGCTCAAGCCGGCCCCCGCGGGGGTGCTGACCGGCCTGCGGATCGGCGCGCTGGCGCGCCGCGCGGGGTTGCCGGACGGCGTCGTGAACGTCCTTGCGACCGACGACGCGGTCGCCGCGGCGCTGGCGGCCGATCCGCGCCCGGACAAGATCGTCTTCGTCGGCAGCACCGCGACGGGCCGCAAGGTGATGACCGCCGCCGCCGCGAACCTGACGCCGGTCGTGCTGGAACTCGGCGGCAAGGACCCGGCGATCGTCTGCCGCGACGCCGACCTCGACCGCGCGGCGCAGGGGATCGCCTGGGGGGCGTTCGTGAACGCCGGCCAGACCTGCGCCTCGGTCGAGCGGGTCTTCGTCGAGCAGGCGGTGGCGGAGCCGTTCCTCGCGCAGCTGGTCGAGCGGACCCGCGCCCTGCGCGTCGGAGACCCGGGGCGCGCGGGGACCGACCTCGGCCCGCTGACGCTCGCGCGGCAGCGCACCATCGTCGTGGAGCAGGTCGAGGAGGCGCTGCGGCGCGGGGCGCGCTGCCTCACCGGCGGCGCGGCGCCGGACGGGCCGGGCCACTTCTTCCCGCCGACCGTCCTGGCGGGCGTCGACCCGGCGATGCGGGTCATGCGCGAGGAGACCTTCGGCCCCGTGCTGCCGGTGATGAGCGTGCCGTCCCCGTACGGCCTCACCGCCAGCGGCTGGACCCGCAGCGAGGCGATCGCCGCGCGGCTGCAGCGCGAGCTGCAGGCCGGCGTCGTGACGATCAACGACTGCGTCGCCAGCTTCGCCGAGCCCGCGGCGCCGTGGGGCGGGATCAAGGCCAGCGGGATCGGCAGCACCCACGGCCGCCTGGGCCTGCTCGAGATGACGCAGCCGAAGTTCGTGTCGCTCGATCGAGGCCGCGGCGCGGAGTTGTGGTGGTATCCGTACGACCGCGAACTCGAGGAGATCCTGGCGACGACCGCGCCGGCGCTGCACGCGCGGACGCTGCGCGAGCGCCTGGCGGCGCAGCTGCGGCTCCTGGCGCGGCGGCGGGTGCGCGAGCGCGTCGGGCTGCGGCGGCTGCTGGGGCAGCTGGAGAAGCTGTTCTAGCCGGGGGACGCTGCCAGGGCGCGACGGAGCCCTCGGGATCCTGTATCCTCCGCCCGGCTCAAGCGCAGGGCTGGAGATTCGATGGCCGCCTCGATGGCCGTTCCGGGGGCCGCGCGGGAGGTTCCGCCGGCGACGCCGGGATTCTCTTTCATGTCCCGACGAATCAGTTTGTCAGGCCTTCCTTCCGGCGAGGACGCGCATCACGCCGCGCGCCTACGGCGCGCGGATCGAGCCTACAAGGGAGGTTTCATGAGAACTCGCGTCACGATCGCTTTCCTCGTCGTTCTTGCCACCGTACTGGCCGTTCCGCTCTCGTGGGCCCAGGCCCCCGCCGACCGGATCTGGACCGGCGGCCCGATCCTGACCATGAACGACGCCGCGATGCGCGCCGAGGCGGTCGCCGAGAAGGGCGGCCGGATCGTCGCCGTCGGGACGGCGGCCGAGGTGATGAAGCTCAAGGGCGCCGCCACGAAGGTGATCGACCTGGGCGGCCGCACGATGCTGCCCGGCTTCGTCGACGCGCACGGGCACATGTTGGTCGGGGGGATCCAGGCTCTGTCGGCCAACCTGCTGGCCCCCCCCGACGGGACCGTGACCGACATCGCGTCGCTGCAGAAGGTCGTCCGCGAGTGGATGGCGGCCAACGCCGACGCGGTGAAGAAGATCGAGCTGGTGATCGGCTTCGGCTACGACAACGCGACGCTGGCCGAGCACCGGCACCCGACGCGCGACGACCTGGACGCGATCTCGAAGGAGATCCCGATCCTGCTGTGGCACCAGTCGGGTCACATCGTCGCCGTCAACTCCAAGGCGATCGAGATCGTCGGCACGACCGCCGAGACGCCGGACCCGCAGGGCGGGGTGATCCGGCGTCGGCCGGGCAGTCGCGAGCCGGACGGCGTCTACGAGGAGACGGCCGCGATGCCGGTCCTGATGAAGCTGCTCAGCCGGACCGGGGCCGAAGGGGCCAAGACCTTCGCCCGCGCCGGCGCCGAGCTGTGGGCGCGCTTCGGCTACACGACCGCCGACGAGGGACGCTCGATCCCCGCGACCGCCCAGATCCTGCGCCAGGTGGCCGACGAGGGGGGCTACAAGATCGACGTCGCGACCTATCCCGACGTCCTGGCCGACCGCGAGTTCGTCAAGCAGAACCTCAGCTCGACCTACCGGAACCGCTTCCGCGTCGCTGGCGCCAAGATGACGATCGACGGCTCGCCGCAGGGGTTCACCGCGTGGCGCGACCGGCCCTACTACGCCCCGGTCGGCGACTACCCACCCGGCTACGTCGGCTACGCCGCGGCGACGCGCGAGCAGGTCGTCGACGCGATCGACTGGGCCTTCGCGAACAACGTCCAGATCCTGACCCACGCCAACGGCGAGGCGGCCCAGGACCTGCTGATCGCGGCAGTCCAGGCGGCGACGACGAAGTACGGCGCCGGGAAGGACCGCCGGCCGGTCCTGATCCACGGCCAGTTCCTGCGGCTCGACCAGGTCGACGCCTACAACCGCCTCGGCGTGCTCCCCTCGCTCTTCCCGATGCACACCTTCTACTGGGGCGACTGGCACCGCGACCACACGGTCGGCCCGCTGCTCGCCGACAACATCTCGCCCACCGGCTGGTGCGTGGCGCGGGGGATGCGCTTCACCTCCCACCACGACGCGCCGGTCGCCTTCCCGGACTCGATGCGGGTGCTCGACGCCACGGTCACCCGCCGCTCCCGGTCGGGCGACATCATCGGACCCGCGCAGCGCGTCGACGTGATCACCGCGCTCAAGGCGATGACGATCTGGCCCGCCTGGCAGCACTTCGAGGAAGGGACGAAGGGGTCGATCGAGACCGGCAAGCTGGCAGACCTCGTGATCCTCTCCAAGGACCCGACGGCCGTCGACCCCGACACCCTGGACCAGCTCAAGGTCGTCGAGACGATCAAGGAGGGGACGACGGTCTTCGCGCTGACCTCCGCCGAGCAGAAGAAGGTCGACCTGATGCTGAAGCCCGGCCGCGACGGTGACTACGCGTTCTCGCGGGCCCTGGCCGCGGCCGATCCGCACGGGCACGGGGGGGGCTGCATGAGCCCCGTGATGCTCGACCTCGCGCGCGCGATGGCGGGGGTGGCGGAGTGAGCCCGGCTCCCGGCCTCGCCGCCGCGCTCGCCGGCCTGCTCGCGTTCGGTGCGGCTGCCTGCGCGAGCGGCGGCGCGAAGCCGTCCGCCCCGGCGGCGTCGGTCTCCGGCACGATCGCCTACCGCGAGCGGGCCGCCCTGCCGCACGCGGCCGTGATCAAGGTGCAGCTCGTCGACGTCTCGCGCGCCGACGCGCCGGCCACGGTGCTCGGCGAGCAGGTGTTCGAGGCGGGCGGGAAGCAGGTCCCGTTTACCTTCGAGATCCCCTACGACCCCGCGGCGATCGAGCCCCGCCATTCCTACGCGGTCCAGGCCCGGATCGAGGTCGACGGGCAGCTCCGCTTCATCAACGACCAGCGATACGCAGTGATCACGCGCGGCGCGCCGACCCGGGTGGACCTCGTCCTCAAGTCGGTCGGCGGGCCCGCTCCCCGGTAAACGAAGGAGGTGTCATGATGGAACTCAACGCACAACCCCGGCGGCCGATCCATCGCACGATCCGGCTCGGGCTCACGCTCGCGCTGGCTGGCGCCGGCGCGGCCGCGGCGCAGCAGGCGCCGTCGCTGCAGGATCTCGCCAAGGCGGCCGATGCGGCCCCGGCGATCGTCGTCTACACGGCCAAGGAGATCCTCACCCTCGACCCCGTCCGCCCGACGGCGTCGGCGGTGGCGGTCGCGGGCGACCGGATCGTGGCGGCCGGCACGCTCGACGAGGTCAAGGCCGCGGTCGGCCGGCAGCCGTACACCGTGGACGGGCGCTTCGCCGGGATGGTCATCGTGCCCGGCTTCATCGCCCAGCACGACCACCCGCTGCTCGCGGCCCTGACGATGACCTCCGACATCATCGCGATCGAGGACTGGGTCCTCCCGCAGGGGACCTCCAAGGCCGCGAAGAACCGCGAGGAGTACCTCAAGCGCCTCGCCCAATCGAACGCCCGGCTGAAGGACCCGAACGCGGTCCTCCTGACCTGGGGATATCACCAGTACTTCCACGGCGAGCTGAAGAAGGCGGATCTCGACCGGGTCAGCGCCACGCGGCCGATCATCGTCTGGCACCGCTCGGCCCACGAGTTCTACCTGAACACCGCCGCGGAGAAGAAGTACGGGGTCACCCGGGAGTGGTTCGACAAGCTGTCCCCCAGCCAGAAGAAGCAGTCGGACTTCGCCAACGCCCACTACTGGGAGCAGGGCGCGTTCGCGGTGATGCCCCTGATCACGACCGCGATCGCCTCACCCGAGCGGCTGAGAGAAGGGCTCGAGTTCGTCGAGAGCTACTACCACGCCAACGGCGTGACGCTGGGCTGCGAGCCGGGCGGGATCGCGTCGAAGAAGGCGCAGGACGCGCAGAACGCCGTGATGAGCGATCCGGCCTCGCCGTTCCGCTTCTATTTCATCGTCGACGGCAAGTCGATCACGGGTGCCTTCCCCGACGAGCAGGTGGCCGCCGAGAGCGAGAAGCTCCTGACCTGGGGGCAGGGGATGACGGCCTACTTCCCGAAGAAGGTCAAGCTGTTCGCCGACGGCGCGATCTTCTCCCAGGCGATGCAGATGAAGGGCGGCTACACCGACGGCCACAAGGGCGAGTGGATGATGGACCCCGAGTTCTTCGCCCGGACCTTCCGCGTCTACTGGGACCTCGGCTACCAGCTCCACGTCCACGTCAACGGCGACGCCGGGCTGGACATGGTCCTCGACCAGCTGGAGTCAAACCTGAAGCGGCGTCCGCGGGCGGATCACCGCACCGTGATCATCCACTTCGCGGTCTCCACGCCGGAGCAGGTGGCCCGCATCAAGCGCCTGGGCGCGATCGTCAGCGGGAACCCCTACTACCCGGTGGCGCTCGCCGACAACTACCGTTCGAACGGTCTCGACCCGGCGCGCGCGGACGCAATGGTCCGGATGGGCGACGTCGAACGCGCGGGGATCTCGTACTCGTTCCACTCCGACATGCCGATGGCTCCGGGCCAGCCGCTGCTGCTGATCTGGGCGGGCGTGAACCGGATCACGAACGACGGCAACCTCCGCGGCCCCGAGCAGCGCGTCAGCCGGCTGGGGGCGCTGAAGGCCGTCACCCTGGACGCGGCCTACTCGCTGCAGATGGAGCAGGAGATCGGGAGCATTGCGCCGGGCAAGCTCGCCAACTTCACGATCCTGGGCGACAACCCGGTCACCTGCGACCCGATGAAGATCAAGGACATCCCGGTCTGGGGCACGGTCAACGAGGGTCGGGTCCTGCCGGTGAAGCGCGGCGAGACGGCGCGGGCGAATCTCGGGCCGGTCGTCGACGGCGGGACCATGAAGGCAGCGCTCGAAGCGGCGCGCGAGGATCACGATCACGCCGGCGGCGGCTCGTGTGTCTGTACGGTGGCGAAGCAGTTGATGGAGGCCGCATTCGGTGCGGCAGGGAGGCCGTCTGCTGTCGCGCCAGGTGCTACGGCGACGGGCGCCAGGTAGTTGGTGAGAGTCGGACCCGCTGCCCTCCGGGCGGCGGGCACAGGCCGACATCCGGCAGAGTGAGACGGGGCCGGGCCGCGGCCTGGCCCCGTCGCTTCTGTTCGCTACTTCCCCTTGCGAATGCGCCGCAGCACCGCGGCGCTCTCGCGGTCTTCCACGACCGGGTGCACCACCAGCTCGAGCTGGTCCGACCACTGCGACATCCACTCGAACATCGCCTTCCCGTCCTTGCACTCGGCCAGCGCGAAGCCGATTCCCGCGCCGTGCCATCTCCCGAGCATCTTGACGCCCTTCGGGGGGGCTCCGCCGGTCTCGAGGAATCGCGTCACGGCGGCCGTCATGTGGGCCGGCGCCGTCTTCCACGTCACCATGAACTTCATCGCGTCTTCTCCCCGCGCCCGGTTCAGGTCGGGCCGCAGCGGGAGTCTAGCAGCGCGGGAGGTGGCGACGAGCGCGAGAGTCGTCCGGGCGGTGCGCGCGGCGACGAATCGTTCGTGTACGGGGCCGCATCAGAGGGGTCGACGGGGCGACACCCGCTCGCCACGGAGTTGTCATTTGCGGTGGTGGCGGACGAGCGGAGCGGCCAGTTCTCGCGAGACGGGTCGACGCCACCGTGGTGTGATACGGACTCGATCGGCGCGTCGCGCAAGCCGAGTCCGGCCCCCGACGGCCCCGGAACGATGAACGACTTCATCGGGTCCGATCCCCAGGGGAGCTGGCGGTTGAAGATCACGAACAGCGGCAGCGCCGGCACGCTGCAGAACTGGACGCTGCGGCTCAAGAGCAACGTCCCCTTCAACTGCAAGCCGATCGGCTGTGCGCAGGCGGTGCCGGCGGCCGTGGGGGACACGCTGACCGTGGCCCGCTCGGGCGGCGCGGATGTCCGGCTGAACTGGGGCTCCGTCGGCTCCGCCGACTACAACGTGTGGCGATCCGCCGACGCGCAGTTCGCCACGGCGAGGTTCGTCGGCGCATCGGGCGGTGCGACGACCCTGCTCGACGCCGGGGCGCAGGCGCTCCCCGGCATGCACTTCTACCTCGTGCGCTCGGTCAACTCCTGCCGCTGGGAGAGCCCCTGATCCGGGGGCCGGAGCACCGGGGGGCGGGCAGCGCTCCGCGGTGTGCCGGCCCTTCGTTCACGACGCGCGCTGCGGTCTCCGGCCCGCCAGCACCCGAGCCCCGACGATCTGGTGGTCGAGCCCGGACGCCTTGTCCATGTCGGCGACGAACAGCGGCCGCTGGATCACGACGCGGACCAGTTCGGACCGCACCCCTTCCTCCGCCAGCAGTTCGGACCACTCGCTCCACCACGGCGTGATCCGGCCCGACAGCGGTTCGAGCACGAAGAGGCCGGCACCGCGCCGCAGCGCGGCCGCGATCGAGCGGAAGTTGGCGCCCCGCTCGTCGTTCGGCAGCTCGCCCAGCGACCAGCCGAAGAGCATCAGGTCGCCCGCGCCGGCCCGTGGCGCGGCCAGCGGCAACTCGCCGCGCACGGCGCGGCCGTCGAGGCCGAAGGCGGACCAGGTCTCGCGCGCCTCCTCCAGCGCCCAGCCCGAGCGGTCGACGCCGACGATCGAGGGCGGCGCGGGCTGCCCCAGCCCCAGCGCCAGCGCCGCGCCGGCGGCGCCGGTCCCGCAGCCCAGGTCGAGGATCCGCTGGACCGGGCCGAACGACTCCGGCCCGATCATCTCCAGGGCGTGGTGCAGCGTGATGAAGTGGAGCGCGGCGTAGTAGGTCGCCAGCGCGGCCCGCTTGCCCATCCCGTCGACCGAGCGCGCGGCGATCCGCCCGGCCTGCCGGTCGTGGACGTAGAGCGTCGAGAGGGCCTGGACCCCCTTGCGGACCTCGGTGAAGTTGAGCGGCGGGATGTGGCGCGCCAGCGTCGCGGCCAGCCAGCGGTCGAAGGCCTCGCGGGTCTCTCCGGTCAGGTAGGGCAGCAGCACGGCGGCGCTCCGGGGCCGCCGTTTGACGGCGGCGTGGGTTCGCGGTTTGCTTCCCCCTCATTCTCCCCGAGAACCGCACCGAGGACAGCCGCCGTGCCCCGCTTCGACCCCGCCCTCTTCGTCCTGGCGCCCCTGGTCCTGTTCACCGGCTGGGCCACCGCGCCGCAGGAGCCCCGTCCCGTGAGCCGTCCCGAGACGCCCCGCCAGGAGGTCGTCGACCTCCTCCACGGCATCCCCGTCCCCGACCCCTACCGCTGGCTCGAAAGCCCCAAGGACCCGCCGGTCGCGGCCTGGATGGACGCGCAGGACGCTGCGGCGCGCGCGGCCCTGGGGGCGGTCCCGGCGCGCGCGCGCTTCGCGGCGCGGCTGCGCGAGCTGGCCTACGTCGACAGCGTCGGCGTCCCGGTCAAGCGGGGCACGCGCTACTTCTTCAGCCGCAAGCCGGCGAAGGCCGAAAAGGCGATCTGGTACTGGAAGGAGGGGCACGACGGCGAGGAGCGGGTGCTGCTCGATCCGCACACCCTCTCGCCCGACGGCTCGATCTCGGTCGGCGTGGTCGCGCCGTCGTGGGACGGCCGCCTGGTGGCGTTCTCGCTCAAGCAGCGCGGCGAGGACAAGGCCACCCTGCACCTGCTGGAGACCGACACCGGGCAGCGCCGGCCCGACACGATCCCCGGCGCCCGCTACGCCTATCCCGACTGGACCCCCGACGGCCGCGGCTTCTACTACACGTGGCTCCCGACCGACCCTTCGATCCCGGTCGACCAGCTCCCCGGCTACGCGGAGGTCCGCTTCCACGCCGTCGGGACCGATCCCGCCGCCGACCCGCTGGTCCATCCGCGGACCGGCGATCCCACCTCGTTCATCGGCGCCGCGCTCTCGCACGACGGGCGCTGGCTCGTCGTCTCGATCAGCCACGGCTGGGTCGCGAACGACGTCTACTACAAGGACCTCGCCGCCGGCGACGCGGGGTGGCGCACGCTGGTCGAGGGGGTCCGCGCGCAGTTCTCGGTCGTGCCGTTCGGCGGCCGGTTCTTCGTCCAGACCGACGACGGCGCGCCACGCGGGCGGGTGATGGTCGCAGACCCTGCGTACCCGGAGCGTGCCGGCTGGCGCGAGGTCGTGCCCGAGCACCCGTCGGCCGCGCTGCAGGCGACGCAGGTCGTGGGCGGGCGGCTCGTGCTCTCGTACCTGGAGAACGCCGCCAGCGCGATCCGGATCCACGGGACGGACGGCCGTTTCGAGCGCGCGGTGGCGCTGCCGGGGATCGGCTCGGCCAGCGGGTTCTCCGGCCAGGAGGGCGACGACGAGGCCTTCTTCTCGTTCTCGTCGTTCACCTTTCCGCCCGAGATCTACCGCACCGGCGTCGCCTCGGGCGAGACCGAGGTCTGGGCGCGGATCGAGGTCCCGGTCGACCCCTCGCGTTTCGTCGTCGAACAGGTCTGGTACCCCTCGAAGGACGGGACGCAGGTATCGATGTTCCTGGTGCATGGCCGGGACCTGGAGCGCAACGGGGAGAACCCGTGCCTGCTCTACGGCTACGGCGGCTTCAACGTCAGCCTGACGCCGTCGTTCAACGCCTACGCCTACCCGTGGCTCGAGGCCGGCGGGATGCTCGCGATCCCGAACCTGCGTGGCGGCGGCGAGTACGGCGAGGCCTGGCACCGCGCCGGGATGCTGGAGCGCAAGCAGAACGTCTTCGACGACTACCTCGCCGCCGCGGAGTGGCTGGTCCGCGAGGGCTACACGCGGCCGGAGAAGCTGGCGATCCGCGGCGGCTCGAACGGCGGCCTGCTGGTCGGGGCGGCGATGGTCCAGCGCCCCGAGCTGTTCCGCGCCGTCGTCTGCCAGGTTCCGCTGCTCGACATGGTCCGCTACCACCTGTTTGGCAGCGGCCGGACCTGGATCGAGGAGTACGGCTCGGCCGACGATCCGGCGCAGTTCGCGACGCTGTTCGCCTACTCCCCCTACCACCGCGTGAAGGACGGCACCGCCTACCCGGCGCTGCTGATGATGTCGGCCGACAGCGAC
>JALOKP010000235.1 GCA_025456425.1 Acidobacteriota bacterium
TCGAGCCGACGCCGAAGCGCGCGAAGTCGTGCTCGAGGACCAGGCGCGACGGGCCGTAGAGCGCCTCGGTCGCGACGACGTGGTCGCCCGAGCGCAGCAGCGAGAAGAAGACGGTGCAGACCGCGGCCATCCCGGTCGCGGTCGCCAGCCCCTCCGTTCCGCGCTCGAGCGCGGCGACGCAGTCCTCCAGCATCCGCGTCGTCGGGTTGTCGATCCGCGAGTAGATGTAGCCGGCCTCCGTCCCGGCGAAGCGGCGCGCCCCCTGGGCCGGGGTCTCGAAGGCGAAGGTCGAGGTCTGGTAGATCGGCGGGGCGACCGCCCCGGTCAGCGGGTCGGGGGCCTGGCCGGCGTGGATCGCGAGGGTGTCCAGCGCCATCCGGGTGGTCATCGGAGGGGTGCTCCGCGTGTGGCGGGGAGGGCCACGAGGATACGCCGATTCGGCCGCGGGCCGGCGCACCGGCCAGGTTCCGCGCGTCAGACCTCGTCCGGAAATGCGACCGCCGCGCGCGCCCCGGCGAGCCCCAGCACCAGCGCCACCAGACGATCGACCCCCAGCGCGATCCCCGCGCAGGATGGGAACCCCGCGGCGAGCGCGGCCAGGAACTCCTCGTCGAGTTCCGGGACCTCGCGCCCCGCGGCGCGCCGCGCGGCACGGTCGGCCTCGTGGCGGCGGCGCTGTTCCGCCGGATCGGTCAGCTCGTCGAAGGCGTTGGCCAGCTCGACCCCCGCGGCGTACAGCTCGAAGCGCAGCCCAGGCGCGGCTCGACGCGCGCCAGGAAGATCCGGAAGAAGACCTCGTCCCAGCAGTCGTCGTCCGCGACCGGGATCGCGAGCCGCCGCGCCGCGTCCGCCAGCGCATCGCGCGTGCGGTGCGCCGCCAGGTCGATCCCGGCGTCGCGCACGAAGGCCTCGCGGACGGTCAGGCGCTCGGGCGGCTTGGTCAGATCGCAGCCCGGGACGGCAGCCGGGTCCCGCCCCGCGGCGCGCGCCGCGGCCGGCAGCAGCGCGGCGCAGTCCAGGGCCAGCGCCTCCAGCCCCTCGTGCGCGCGGTACCACTCGAGCATCGTGAACTCGATCAGGTGCTGCTCGCCGCGCTCGTCGCCGCGCCAGCAGCGCGCCAGCTCGAAGACGCGCGGTGCGCCGGCCGCGACGAGGCGCTTGAGGTGCAGCTCCGGGCTGGTGATCAGCCAGCGGTCGGCGCCCGCCGGCAGCGCGACGAGGTGCGGCTCGAGCCCCGGGCAGACGACGCGGGCCGGGGTCTCGGCCTCCAGGAACCCCTGGTCGCGGAAGAACGACCGGATCCCCGCCAGGACCTCGGCGCGGGCGGCCAGGACCGGCAGCCGCCGCGCCAGCTCGCGGTGCGCGGGGGTGGCCACGCGCCGGGCTACTTCTTGACGCGCTCGACGTACTCGCCGGTACGGGTGTCGATCCGGATCCGCTCGTCGTTGCCGACGAACATCGGGACCATCACCTTGGCGCCGGTCGAGAGCACGACCTGCTTCATCGCATTGGTCTTGGTGTCGCCCTTGACCGCCGGCTCGCCCTCGACGATGTCGAGCTCGACGAAGTTCGGCGGGTCGACCGAGATCGCCCGGCCGTTGTGCAGCAGGACCCGGACCTCGAGGTTCTCGGTCAGCCACTGGCCGGTCTCGCCCAGCTGGTCGTCGGTCAGCTCGAGCTGCTCGAAGTTGCCGGTGTCCATGAAGTGGAAGGCGCCCCCCTCGTGGTACATGAACTGCATCGGGCGCTCTTCCAGGACGCAGGGGTCGATCGTCTCGCCCGACTTCCAGGTGCGCTCGATCGTGCGCCCGGAGGTCATGCTGCGGATGCGGCAGCGGACGAACGCATTGCCCTTGCCCGGCTTCACGAACTGGGACTCGACGACGATGTACGGCTCGCCCTCGATCTCCAGCTTCGCCCCCTTGCGCAGATCACTCGTTTCCAGCACGGCACACCTCGGTGACGGGGCCCGGCGGCTCGGCCGGGCGGAACCTCGGACGACTTGGGGTCCGAAACCGCGGGATTATAGGCCAGCCCGGCTCCGGCCGGCCAAAGCGGGCGCGGGGCGCCCGCGTCCCGTATGTTCTCGGGCGTGTCCGACCGCGAACCGAACGAAACCGGCACGACCGACGAGGCTGGCCCGGCCGGGGACGCCGCCGTCGAGCCCCTCCCGACCCACCGCTGGGCCGGGTCCCCCGCCGTCCCGCTGGCCGAGGTCGCCGCCCGGCTGGGGGTTCCGCTCGACGCCGCGGCCCGGGCCGCGATGCGCCGGCTGCCGGCGCGCTTCCCGCGCCCGTACGCCGAGCTGCTCCACGACGGGGGGCCGGCGGACCCGCTGCGCCGGATCGCCTGGCCCGACCCCGAGGAGACCGCGTTCGATCCCGACGCGATCGACGACCCGGTCGGCGAGCAGCCGCTCAAGACCCATCCGTTCGTGATCCGGAAGTACCGCGACCGCGCGCTGCTGATCGTCACGCACCGCTGCCACTTCTACTGCCGCTTCTGCTTCCGGGCGGGGCAGACCGTCGAGCCGAAGCTGGGGGAGGTGCTCGACGCGATCCGCTCGCTGCGCGGCGAGAGCGCGCTGCGCGAGATCATCCTCTCCGGGGGCGACCCGCTGGTCCTGCCCGACGAGGAGCTGGCGGGGATCCTGAGAGCGTGCGACGCCCTGCCCCAACTGCGCACCGTGCGGATTCACTCCCGCGCCCCCGTGCACGACCCGCCGCGTGTGACCAGCCGGCTGGTCGGCCGCCTGATCGCGGCCAGCCCGGTGCCGCTCTGGTTCGTGGTCCACACCAGTCACCCGCGCGAGCTGTCGCCGGGCTTCTACCGCGCCGTCGGGATGCTGCAGGGGGGCGGGATCCCGGTGCTCAACCAGACCGTCCTGCTGCGCGGCGTCAACGACGACCCGGCGACCCTGGCCGAGCTGTTCGGCGCACTCTACGGCGCGGGGGTCAAGCCCTACTACCTGCACCACCCCGACCGCGTCGCCGGCACGGCGCGCTTCCGCGTCGCGATCGAGCGCGGACTGGCGCTCCACCGCGCGCTGCGCGGCCGGCTCCCCGGTCCCGCGATCCCCGAGTACGTGCTCGACCTGCCGGACGGCAGCGGCAAGTTCCCGGTCGAGCGGCTGCGGCGCGAGCGCGAGGGGCTCTACTGCGCCGAACACGCCGACGGGCGCACCTCCCATTACTTCGACATCAAAGCAGTCTAACTCGCAGTAAGGGGACGGGCGTCACGCCGCGGCTTGCCGAACCGAGCGTTCTCCCTATGATCTCCCGACGGATCGAAGGATCCGCATTCCCCAGGAGAACGACGCGATGCGCACGACCCGGATGTTCCTCGCCGCCGCGCTGGTGCTGGCGGTGCTCGCCCCGGCCTTCGCCGCCGGCTACAAGATCGACGCCGCCCACACCACGGTGCTGTTCTCGATCCGCCACATCTTCACCGACGTGCAGGGCAAGTTCCAGAAGTTCGACGGCACGCTC
>JALOKP010000127.1 GCA_025456425.1 Acidobacteriota bacterium
GAACGGCGTGATCGACGTCGACATCCCGCTGACCGGCTCGCTCGACGACCCGCAGTTCCGGGTCTGGCCGCTGATCTGGAAGATGGTCGGGAACCTGCTGACCAAGGCGGTGACCGCGCCCTTCCGCTTCCTGGCGGGGAAGGGCGGCTCGGACCGCGACCTGTCGTTCGTCGCCTTCGATCCCGGCCGCGCGGCGCTGACCGACGACGCCCGCGGGCGTCTCGACGAGCTGTCCGCGGCGCTGGCGGACCGCCCGACGCTGGTCCTCGACGTCACCGGGCGGGTCGATCCCGAGGCCGACCGCGACGGGCTCAAGCGCGTCGCGCTGGAGCAGAAGGTCAAGGCGCAGCAGATGAAGGCGCTGGCGCGGAAGGGCGGGGCGCCGGCCTCGCTCGAGCTGGCGAGCTGGATGCCGGAGGAGTACCCCGCGCTGCTCAAGGCGGCCTACCGCGCCGAGTCGTTCCCCAAGCCGCGCACCGCGCTGGGGCTCACCAAGGACCTGCCGGTCGAGGAGATGGAGACGCTGATCCTGTCCCACGTGCCGGCGGGCGAGGACGAACTGCGGCAGCTCGGCAAGCGCCGCGCGCAGGCGGTGCAGGAGTACCTGACCGCGGCGCGCGGCGTTCCCGCGGAGCGCGTCTTCCTGGTCGTGCCGAAGCCCGGCGAGGAGGGCGGGGTGGGAGCGGAGGGGGAGTCCGGCGAGGCGCTGCCGGCGGCGCGCGCGGAGTTCACGCTGCACTGACGCGGCGTCGCGCGGCCCGTGCAGCGGAGAGCGATTCCGGGCGCGTCCGGAGCGTCCGCCGCAATCCGCCGGCAGCGCGCGTTCGGCGCGGCGCCTGCGTGCGTTTGGTTGAGTGAGACACCGCGATCGAAGGGCTCGGGGGAGCGCGGGTCGCGGGCATCCACGGGGGGAATCGGCTCGAGCCAATGCCAGGGACCGGCCATCGCGCGGCGTGGCGCGCATCGCCCTCGGCACTCACCGGGCGGTCGCGGCGCCGGAGGTGACGAGCTGGCGCCGTAGACCCCTTTTCTCCCCCAGGCGCGGGGTCGGCTGCCGCGGTGCGGAGACAACCGGCCCCGCGCTTCTTTCGTAGGCGCTCGTGGCGCCTCCCCGCCGCCGGCAGACTCCCGCGCCGGCGGATCGCGAGAGCAGGGCGGCCTGGGCGACATCATGTCGTCGTGGATCGGCGGCGGTCCGAACAAGCTGGTCGAGCCCTCGGCGCTGGCCGGCATCCTGGGCAACGACACGCTGGGCCAGTTCGCCAAGATGGCCGGGATCGACGCCAGCCAGGCCGGCTCGATGCCCGGCGCGCGAATTACTAGATTCCGGAAAGCTGTAATACGATGATCCCCGGCGTTCCGGAGGACCAGCCATGCGACGCCTCGGCCTGCTCGTCACGGTGGTCGGATTCGCAGCCCTCGTCGGCTGCCGGCACCCGGCCGATCCGCCTGCTTCCCCGCTCGATGCCGCCCCCACTGCGACCGCGCCCGCGCCCGCGACAGCACCCGCGCCCGGCGTCTCGGCGTGGCGAACGTTCGACCTCGGCCCCTACCACCGAGCCGTCACGACCAGCTCGCCGGAGGCGCAGCGCGCCTTCGACCAGGGGCTGAACTGGGCCTACGCCTTCAACCACGACGAGGCGCAGCGCGCCTTTCGGGAGGCAGCCCGCCTCGACCCGTCGTGCGCGATGGCGTACTGGGGGATCGCGCTCGTCAACGGCCCCCACATCAACAACCCGATGGTCGACGAGGCCCACGCCAAGGCCGCGTGGGAGGCGCTGCAGCAGGCCAAGGCGCGGGCGGCGACCGCGAGCCCCGTCGAGCAGGCGCTGATCGAGGCGCTGTCGGCGCGCTACGCCTGGCCCCCGCCCGCCGACCGCGCGCCGCTCGATGCCGCCTACGCGCGCGCTATGACCGGCGTCCAGCAACGCTTCCCGGACGACGCCGACGTCGCGACGCTCACCGCCGAGGCGCTCATGGACACGCGCCCGTGGGACCAGTGGACGCACGACGGGCGGCCGCAGCCCGGCACGGCGGAGATCCTCGCGGCGCTCGAGGCGGCGCAGGCCCTGGCGCCCGATCACCCCGGCGCCTCGCACCTCTACGTCCACGCGCTCGAGGCCTCGCCGCAGCCCGAGCGCGCCGTCGCGGCCGCCGACCGCCTGCGCGCGCTGGTCCCCGACGCGAGCCACATGGTCCACATGCCGTCGCACATCGACGCGCGGCTGGGGAAGTGGGCCGAGGCGGCAGCGGTCAACGAGCGCGCGATCGCGGCCGACGCCCGCTACGCGGCGCGCCAGCCGGAGATCGGCTTCTACCGGCTCTACATGGCGCACAACATCCACTTCCTCGTCTTCACGGCGATGATGGAAGGCCGCCGCGCGGTGGCGGTGGAGAACGCGCGCGAGATCACGCGCCGGGTCTCCGTCGAGAAGGCGCGCGAGAACCCGCTGTTCCTCGACGCCTTCCGGACCGTCGAGCCCGACACCTACAAGCGCTTTGGGATGTGGGACGAGATCCTCGCGCTCCCCGAGCCGCCGCCCGACCTGCCGGTGTCGCTCGCCTTCCATCACTTCGCCCGCGCGATCGCGCTGGCGGCCCAGGGCAAGGTCGATGACGCCAAGCGCGAGCGCGGGCTGTTCCTGGCCGCGCTGCCGAAGGTCCCGAAGGACGCGTACTGGGGCTCGAACCTCGCCACTCCGGTGCTGGCCCCGGCGGTCCCGTACCTCGACGGCGAGATCGCCTACCGCGAGGGAAAGGACGACGAGGCGATCGCGAAGCTGTCCGAAGCGGTGACGCTCGAGGACGCGCTGAAGTACGACGAGCCGCCGCCGTGGACGACCCCGGCCCGCCACGCGCTCGGCGCCGTGCTGCTCGAAGCGAAGCGCCCCGTCGAGGCGGAAGCGGTCTACCGCGCCGACCTGAAGCGCTACCCGCTCAACGGCTGGTCGCTGTGGGGGCTGGAGCAGGCGCTCGCGGCGCAGGGCAAGGACGCCGACGCCGCGGCGGTCCGGACACAGTTCGACGCGACCTGGGCGCGAGCCGACACGCCGATGGTCACCTCGTGCCTGTGCGTGAAACCGGGGAAGGGGTAGGCGAACCGAGATCTGGCGAAGTAATGCGGGGGCGATGTCTCTTTCCGCGTGAAACGGAACGGCCGTGACGCGTCGGTCCTCGTATCGAAACTGCCGATGGGATCGTCTCCGAACGATCAGGCGACGCGGATGGTCTGGACGCCGACGATCTGCGCACAGAGGTCCGGCTCGCCGTCCTCCAGCAGCATCGCGATGACCTCGCCGAGATTCGCCTCCAGTTCCGCGGGAGTCGATCCCTGGCTGTGCGCGCCCGGCCAGCCGGGGACGAACCCGACGAAGAGGCCGGCTTCCGAGTCGCGCTCGATGACCGCCGTGTAGGTGCGCATGGGGGTAAGGATACGGCCGCAGGCCCCTCTCGCCACGGGGTTGGCCGCACCGCCGTCCCGCGCCCGGGAGTGGCTCCGGCCCCAGACAGGTGCGACCCGACGGCCGGGGACAACGACCATGGCGCGCCCGAGAGGACTCGAACCTCTAACCTCTTGATCCGTAGTCAAGTGCTCTATCCAATTGAGCTACGGGCGCACGGTCTGGCGAGGGAACCCTCGCGAAAGACGCGGGATAGTAGCCCCCGCCCCGGTGCCGGTCAAGCCTCGCCGGAGGCCCCGGACGGCGGGCCGTCCGGATCCTCCCCCGAAAAGCAGAAGAGCCCGGCGCTCGGTCGCGCCGGGCTCCTCCTCAGTTCGGTCGGCGCGGCGGAGCCGCGCCGCAGCGGTCAGCGCAGTCCCGGGTAGAGCCGGTAACCGCGGCCGCCGCCACTCCGGCTGCCGCCGCCGCCGCCTCCGCCCCCGCCGCCGCCGTAGCCCTGGGCCGGGCCGAGCAGTCCGAGGAAGTCCTCGGGCGAGTACGTCAGGATCTCCGGCGCGACATAGGCACCGGCTTCCTGCGTCTCCGATTCGGGCCTTCGGATGTCGTTCATTCCTTGTCCGTCCCTGATCCGCCGCGTGTCACCGGCCGGATCCCGCTGAACTGCGCCCCCGCGTCCGGTTCAGCCGGCGCGTTCCTCATTCAACTTCAGTGCGTCCTGCCAGACGATGACTTCCTTCTGTTTCAGCGAAGCCAGCGTCCGTTCCACGTCCTGCCGGAGCGTCTCGACGGCCGTCTGCGGGAACATGCGGGTCAACTCCCCCACGATGTCGTCCACGCCGTGCGAACCGTCGCAGAGCTGCCAGATCCTTCTGGCGGTGGAGTTCAGGATGTGGAAGAGGCCGTGGCGCTCGTCGTAGATCACGAGCTCCGAGCCCAAATCCACATTCCGGACATCCACCCTGGCCTGCGGAAGACAGTTCATCGGGTACCTCCAAGGTGCGTCCAGCCCGGAGATGGTAACGCCGACCGGCCTTCCCGAGCCGCCGGCGACCCCGGATGGCAGGCCGCGTGCCACGGAGAACCCTAGCTGTCCCGCCCAAGGGTGTACGCCGAAGCCCCGGCAGGGGCAACGCGGAATTCAGCGCGTCCCGCGAGGGGCGGTCCCCGGAACCCAATATTTCTTACCAGTTAGCCGCGCTTCACGCCCGACATCGCGACTCACGGCGGCTCGTCGTGGCCGGACCGTCCCGGCCGGGAGACATCCCCGGGGAGCCAGCCCCGGTCCGCGCGCGCGTCCGCGGGACGCCCCGGGCCGCGCCGGGTCCGGGGAACCCCGCGCGAGGCATGGCCTCCCGCCGAATTCCTCGTATCCTATCTCCTGGCGTCGGGGCCACGGGCTGCGCCGGGCGGGTTGTTCAGGGACTGAACGCGCCGATGCGGCCGGAGTGACGAAAAGTCGAACACGGGAAAACAAGGGACAACACGGGCGACATTCTTTGGAGCTTGACTTCCGGGGACCAGAGCCGTAGCCATTTCCCCGGGAAGTGGTCCCGAAGGACGGAAACCCGTGGCCGACCGGGGCGCCGCCGTGCGCGGTGCGTCCGGGCGTTCGCGGAACAGCTTGATGCGTGACGAGGACACCATGCCGAGATCGCACAGCACCACCCCCTCCCATCGCAGGTCGATCGCCGCGGCGCGCGCGCTCGCGCCGGCGGTCGCGCTCGTGTTCTCGCTCGCCGCCACCGCGCCCGGCGCACTGGCGCAGGGCGCCGCCGCTCCGGCCCCGGCCGCGTCGGCCCGCGCCGAGTACCGGATCGGCTTCGGCGACGAGCTGTCGATCTTCGTCTTCGGCGAGGAGCGCGAGCACGAGGTCGTGGTCCGTCCCGACGGCCGGATCACGCTGCCGCTGGTCGGCGACATCGACGCCGAGGGGATGCCCCCGGCGCTGCTCGCCAAGTCGATCGCCAGCAAGCTCGAGCCGTTCCAGAAGGAGCCGGTCGTCACCGTCGCGGTGCGTGCAATCCGCAGCTACCGGCTGTACATGCTGGGTAAGCTCGGCACGCAGGGGATGATCGAGTCGCCGACGCCGCTGCGCCTGCTGCAGGCCCTGGCGATGGCCGGCGGCCTGAACGAGTTTGCCACCAAGAAGAAGATCATGGTGATGCGCGAATCCGGCGAGAGCCCCACGCGGATCGCGATCGACTATGACGACATCATCAAGGGCAAGGCGCCCGAGCAGAACATCGTGCTCATGTCGGGCGACGTCGTGGTGGCCGAATGAGGCGTCCGTCCCCGGCGGCGTGCGCCGCGCTGGCCGCGCTCGCGGCCCTGCTCTCGGTCCCGGCCGCGCCGGCCGCCGACTGGAGCTTCGACCCCAGTGTCGTGCTCGGCGTCCAGTACAACGACAACGTGCTGTATGTGACCAACACCGAGACAGACAGCCTCGAGTCGCTCGGCGACTGGATCGGCGTGCTCTCGGTGGCGCTGCCGGTGACGGCGACGACCCCGCGCTCGTCCACCAGCTTCACCTTCACGCCGACCCGCTACCAGTACGACAACAAGAGCTACGAGGGGCCGAACACGCCGCCGGGCGGGGCGGACCTCTCGGACCTGAGCTACACCGACTACAACGCGTCGCTCGGCTGGACCTTCAACCAGTCGACGCGCACGACCTGGGAGGCGACGGGCGCCGGGACGCGAACCAGGCGCCAGGGCGTGACTTTCGACAACGTCCAGCAGGACCTGTTCGTGCTGCCGCCGACGACGACCACCTCCTGGAGCGCCTCGGGCAGCGGGACCTTCCGGCTCTCCGAGCGCGCGGCCTGGATCGTCGCCCTGGGCTCGACCGGCAGCCGCTACGAGAGCAACCGCTTCGTCACGACCAGCCCGGAGGGGGAAGAGGAGCAGGTCCTCACCCTCTCCAACACGATGACCACCTCGCTCGGGCTGGCCTCGGAAACCCGGCTCTCGCCCAAGTCGCAACTGCGGGTCGGGTACATCGGGCAGTACATCGACAACGGATCGTTGGGCTCCGATCTCGTGCAGAACGTCGGAGGAGCCTACATCTACGGCAACGCGGCCGAGGGCTGGCAGTTCCTGGCCCGCGTCGGCGCCGGCTGGCTCCAGACCGCGGACCTCGGCGAGGCGCGCACCGAGCGGGTGGACGAGGTCCGGCCGGTCTTCCTGTTCTCGGCGTCGCGCCAGGTCATGAACCGTGCGCTGGTCGAGGCCGGCGTGGTCCAGGAGTTCACCGGTTCGAACGGCGTCGAAGGAACGGCGCTGGTCCTTGGGGCCTACACCGCGCTGCGGGTGCCGATCCGCCAGTACTCGCGCTTCGGCGTGGCCCTGCGCTACTCCGACCGCGACCCGGTCCAGGAGACATTCGCCCAGTCGACGACCTTCGGCGTGAGCGGCGAGTACGTGGCGGGCCTCTCGCGTCACTGGGGGCTGGGCTTCGGTGTGCAGTTCTACAACCAGGCGACGGAACAGACGGACGTCACCACCGACTTCGTACCCGACGGCAACTACGCGATCTACAGCGCCGTCGTGAGCTGGAACCCCACGGCGCGCTAGGCCGAAGGGGAGCGGAGCGAGAGCAGGCGATGCAGAACAACCCCCTGCTGAAGGAGTACCTCGACATCGCGTTCCGGCGGCGGTGGTGGATCATCCTGCCCGCGCTCCTGGGGATCCTGTTCGCGACGCTGCTCTACGTGCGCTTCCCGAAGCTCTACAAGGCCACGACCCGCGCCCACATCAAGCCGCAGACGATCTCCAAGGCCCTGCTCAGCCCGATCGTCGAGTTCCAGGCGACCGAGCTGGTCAACTCGCTCAACGCCGAGCTCACCTCGGAGAAGAACGTCCAGGACCTCGAATCGCGGCTGAAGCTGATCGGCACGCCGAAGGGGCCGCGCGACCAGGCCGAGCTGGCGCGCAGGCTGGACGGCGCGATCGAGCTGAACGCCAACCCCCGCAACCGCTACTTCGATCTCACGGTGACCTGGGAAGACCCGCGCATCGCGGCCAACATCGCCAACGAGCTGGCCGACATCTACATCCGGCGCACCGAGACGACGCGCCAGAGCCTGGCCAGCGGGACGCTCGACAAGCTGACCAAGATCCGCGAGGACGCCGAGAGCCGGCTGGGCGACATCCAGCGCCAGATCGACCAGTTCCAGGGCCAGCACAAGTTCGAGGTCGACGCCTACCGCGACACCAACCTGCAGCGGCTGGCCGCGGTGCGGGCCGAGATCGACCGGATCGACGGGCGGGTGCGGGGCTTCGAGGACGACATCCGCCGCTTCCAGCTCGAGCTGCAGTCCGGCCCGACGCTGCCCGGCCCGGGGGGGACGGTGGTGGTCGACCCGCGGACGATCGAGCTGGCCCGCCTCAGGCAGGAGCTGGCGGATCAGATTGGGCTGGGCCGGACCGACATGCACCCCGAGGTCAAGACCCGCAAGGACCGGATCGCACTGCTCGAGCAGCAGATCGCCGGCGGCGGGCCGTCCGACGCGACGCCGGCCAGCGACCCGGCGCGGGCGCGGGTCGAGTTGGAGATCGAGCGCCTGCGCCGTGAGATCTCGGCCGACAACGCCAAGCGGGCCCAACTGGTGGCGGAAGCCGGGATGATCCAGTCCCAGCTCGAGCGCACGCCCGACCGCGAGAGCGCGTTGCAGTCGATGCTGCAGATCCGCGACCGTCTCGAGTCCGAGTACCGCGACGCCCAGCAGAAGGAGCGCGACGCCCGCGAGGGCGAGATGGTCGAGGACTTCAAGCAGGGCGAGCGGTTCGAGATCCTCAACAAGGCGCGCGAGCCCAAGGACCCGTTCTGGCCCGACCTGCGCTTCTTCCTGCTGATGGGCCTGGCGGTCGGCGCCGGCCTGGGGATCGCCCTGGTGCTGCTGCTCGAGGTCTTCGACCAGTCGTTCAAGAGCGAGGAGCAGCTGGCCGCCGCGATCGACCTGCCGATCCTGGCGGTGATCCCCGACCTGACCCGCGTGGAGTCGAAGTCGCGCCGCCGCGGCGCGCGGCAGGCCAAGGGGGCCGCGTGAGCCGGCGCGACCAGGTTTTCCCGGGCGGAACCGCCGCGCCGGACGAGAGCGTGCCGCAGACCGCGACCCGCCGCGTGCCGCGCGACCTGGCGCCCAACCCGCTGCTGATGCCGATCGTCGACCCGCGCTCGCCGGTGACCGAACGCTACCGCCGGATGATGACGCACATCGACCACCTCGGCGCGCGCGACGACCACCCCTACCGCACGATCGTCGTCACCAGCAGCCGTGAGGCCGAAGGCAAGACGCTCAGCTCGATGAACCTGGCGCTGGCGATGGCCGAAGACCGCGACCGCAAGGTCGTCCTCATGGACGTCGACCTGCACCGGCCGCGCGTCCACCAGTTCCTGCTCAGCAAGCCACGCGTCGGCTGGATGGACGTGTTCGAGGACCGCGCCGACCTGGACGCGGCGATCGTCGACCTGAACCAGACCCGGCTGCGCCTGCTGCCGGCCGGCCGCCCGCCCGACAAGCCGGC
>JALOKP010000236.1 GCA_025456425.1 Acidobacteriota bacterium
GAACTCGACCTGCCGGAACGGCGCCGCCAGCTTGTTCTTGACGACCTTGACCTTGGTCCGGCTGCCGGTGACGTCCTCGCCTTCCTTGATCGAGCCGATGCGGCGGATGTCGACCCGCTGGCTGGCGTAGAACTTGAGCGCGCGGCCGCCGGTCGTCGTCTCGGGGTTGCCGAACATCACGCCGACCTTCTCGCGCAGCTGGTTGATGAAGATCAGGCAGGTGTTGGAGCGGGCCACCACGCCGGTCAGCTTGCGCAGCGCCTGGCTCATCAGCCGGGCCTGCAGGCCGACGTGCGAGTCGCCCATCTCGCCTTCCAGCTCCGCGCGCGGGACCAGCGCCGCGACCGAGTCGATGACCAGCACGTCGAGCGCGCCGGAGGTGATCAGCATCTCGGTGATCTCGAGCGCGCCTGCTCGCCGCTGTCGGGCTGCGAGACCAGCAGGTTGTCGACGTCCACCCCCAGCAGCGCGGCGTAGTCCTTGTCCAGCGCGTGCTCGGCGTCGACGTAAGCGGCCCAGCCCCCCAGCTTCTGGGCGTTGGCCACGACCGAAAGCGCCAGCGTGGTCTTTCCGGAGGACTCCGGTCCGAAGACCTCGACCACCCGGCCGCGCGGCATCCCGCCGATCCCCAGCGCCCAGTCGAGCGAGATCGAGCCGGTCGGGATGACCTGGACGTCGACGTGGGCGTTGCTGCCCAGCCGCATGATCGAGCCCCGTCCGAACTGCTTCTCGATCTGGTCGATGGTGTTGCGCAGGGTCGAGACCTTGTCCTTGCCGGCCGTCTCCGACGGTGCCGGCCCGCCGAGGCCGAGGGGGTTCTTGGGAGCGTTCATCTGCTGGGTCCTCCGGACTGCCCGCCAGGCGAGCGGCGGCAAGGTTAGGCGGGGCGGGGGACAGGGTCAACTCGCAGGACAGGAATCACCGCCGGTTTGTTGACAGGGCGGGACTTAGTCGCCTAAATTACCCACAACCGGGCGCGCATTCTGGCTCAACAAACCAGGATGAGGGGCATTGTTTCCAACGCGAGTGATGACCGCTAGGGCGGCGAAGCTGGCGCGGGCGTTCGGCCTGCTCGCCGGCCTGTCGCTTCTTGCCGCCTGCGCCAGCGGGCCGCGGGTCGCCCCCGACGGTGGTCCCGCGCCGCGCGGCGGCGTCACCCGCGCCTCGCACGCCGCCCCCGCCCCGACCCGCGAGGACGCGTTGTCCGACGCTGCCAGCCTGGTCGTGCTGGCGCGCGAGCAGGCGCGACTCGGCCTGATCGACCAGGCCTCCCAGTCGTGGGACCGCGCGATCGACGTCCTGGCTCCGTACGCGGCCCAGGACGAGACGATCGGCGACCGGATCCAGCAGATCGCGGTCGAACAGGACCGCGCCCAGGCCGAGGCCGCGCTGCACGAGGATTCGCTGCCGGAGTCGGACGGCGAACTGGCCGCCGAGCGCGCGGAGATGCTCGACGGCCCCGGTCCGGCGCTCGACCCCGAGCACCTGGGCGAGGTCGACCAGGCCGCCCGCGGGGTCCAGCCCGACTGGCCGATCCAGCTCAACGACAAGACGGTGGCCTGGCTCGAGGCCCTCTCCTCGGGCCGGCTGCGCGAGTGGTTCGCCCGCAGCCTCGAGCGCTCGGGCGGTTACGTCGAGCGCTTCCGCCAGATCTTCGCGGAGGAGGGGGTCCCGCAGGACCTCGTCTACCTGGCTCACATCGAGAGCGCCTTCCAGTCGCACGCGCTGTCGCGCGCCCAGGCCCGCGGGATGTTCCAGTTCATCCCCGGCACCGGCCGGCGCTACGGCCTGGCGATCGACACCTGGCTCGACGAGCGGGCCGACCCGGAGAAAGCCTGCCGCGCCGCGGCCAGCTACCTGCGCGACCTGTACGCCGAGTTCGGCGACTGGAACCTGGCGCTGGCCTCCTACAACGCCGGCGAGGGCCGGGTCCGCGGCGCGATCGCGCAGACCGGCTCACGCGACTTCTGGGTCCTGGCCCAGCGCAGCACGCTCCGCCCCGAGACCCGCAACTACGTCCCGGCGATCCAGGCCGCGACCGTGATCGCCAAGGACCCGGTCCGCTTCGGCTTCGGCTGGGTCGACCTGCAGGACCCGGTCGCCTACGAGGTCGTCCCGGTCCCGTTCTCGGCCGACATGAAGACGCTGGCCAGCGTCGCCCAGACCGACCCGGCCGCGCTGCGCGCCCTCAACCCCGACCTGCGGCGCGGGGTCACTCCGCCCGGCCGGACCTACATGCTGAAGGTCCCGGTGGGGGCCAGCGCCGGCTTCACCGAGCGCCTGGCGCAGGTCCCGCCCGAGCAGCGCGTGGCCCAGCTCGAGCACCGCGTGCGGCGCGGCGAGACCGTGACCTCGGTGGCCAAGCGCTACCGTGTCAGCGCGAGCGCGCTGCGCGCCGCCAACGGCCTGTCGAAGAACTCGCGGCTGCAGGCGGGGCAGGTGCTGGCCGTGCCGCGCGGCAGCGTAGACGTTGCCAGCCTGGCCGACGACGAGCCGCAGGCCGCCCGCGGGCCGTCGCGGACCCACCGCGTCCGCTCCGGCGAGACGCTGGGCTCGATCGCGGGGCGGTACGGGGTCAGCGTTTCGAGCCTGCAGCGCTGGAACGGGATGGGCCGCTCGACCAAGCTGCTGGCGGGGCAGAAGCTGAAGGTCTCGGCGCCCGGCGCGGCGGTGGCGTCGTCCGGCGGCTCGCGCGGTGGATCCGCGGCGACGAGCGGCAGCGCTTCGACCCACCGCGTGGTGCCGGGCGAGACCGCCTCGGCGATCGCCCGCCGCTACGGCGTCGCGCTCGACCAGTTGCTGCGCGCCAACGGGCTGTCCGCGAAATCGACGATCAAGGTCGGCCAGCGGCTGACCGTGCCGGGCCGCGGCTCGGCTGCGTCGACGGCCGAGCCGGCCTCCGGCAGCGCGAAGCAGGCCGAGGCGCGGGTCGCCACCGTCCACGTCGTGCGCAAGGGGGAGACGCTCTTCCGGATCGCCCAGCGCTACGGCACCACGGTCGAGAAGATCTGCCAGGCCAACGACATCGCGCGCGACAGCGTGCTGACGCCGGGGACCGCCCTCAACATCGCGAAGTAGCCCACGGTGGCCGCGAGCCTGTTGTTTTAAGGTGGCGGGGTGCGACCGCGGGCGGACAGGTGTCCGCAAGAGACCGTTCGCCGGCGGACACGGTTGAAGGACGAGGCCCGCCGATGCGGGCCGTCACGGCGGCGCGGGTCTTGCTCTTCCCGAGCGGCATGACCTGGCCCGAACGAC
>JALOKP010000128.1 GCA_025456425.1 Acidobacteriota bacterium
ATCTTCTCCGGCGCCAGCGGGGCGCTGATCCGCAAGCTGACCGACCCGGCCGGCGCCGCCAACGACCGGCTCGGCACGGCGGTGGCGGCCCTGCCCGACCTCAACGGCGACGGAATCCCGGAGGTCGTGGCCGGGGCGCCGTACAACGACGCCCGGGCGACAGACGCCGGTCGCGTCGTCGTCTTCTCCGGGGCGGACGGGGCCGTGCTCTACCGCTTCACCGACGCTTCGGGCGCGGTGAACGACCGGCTCGGCGAAACGGTCGTGGTTTCCGTCGGGGACATCAGCCGCGGCGGCAAGCCGGAGATCCTCGCCGGCGCGCCGCTCGACGACGGCGACGCGACCGACCAGGGGAGCGTCGCGATCTTCTCCTTCGAGGCGGACTGCGACGGCGACGGATGGTCGCCAGCGGGCGGCGACTGCGACGACGCCGACTTCGCGACCAACCCGGGCGCCGCCGAGCTGTGCGACGACCGCGACAACGACTGCGACGGCTCGATCGACGAGGGGCTGCAGGACGACCCGGAGGTCTGCAACGGCCTCGACGACAACTGCAACGGCCTGGCCGACGAGGGCGACCCGGGGAGCGGCGGGGCCTGCAGCACCGGACTGCCCGGCGTCTGCAACCAGGGGGTTCAGCACTGCGACGGCGGCAGCCTGGTCTGCCAGCAGAACGTCGGCCCGGGCCCCGAGCTGTGCGACGGACTCGACAACGACTGCGACGGCAGCGTCGACGAGACGGCCGACAGCGACGGCGACGGCGACGACGACTGCGCCGACAACTGCGTCGACGCCTACAACCCGGACCAGGCCAACGCCGACGGCGACCAGTGGGGCGACGCCTGCGACTGCACGCCAGGCGACAACACCAATCCCCCGCCGCCGGCGGTCGGCAGCACGCTGACCGTAACGCGGCTGGCCGGCAGCTCCGCACGGATCACCTGGACCGCCACCCCCGAAGGGGACACCTACAACGTGTACCGCGGCTGGCGGATCACCGGCGACCCGTTCTCGTACAACCACCAGTGCATGGAGAACCGCTCCGCCGACACCGTGGCGATCGACGACGTCGCGCCGCGCAAGGGGGTCGCGTTCTTCTACCTCGTGACCGCGTACTGCGGTTCCAACTCCGAGAGCACCTGCGGCACCGACTCCGCCGGCACCGTCCGGCCCAACGCGGACCCCTGCCCCGCCGAGACGCTGGACGACGACGGGGACGGCTGGGAGGAGGCCCAGGACAACTGCCCCGGCTTCCGCAACGAGTCGCAGTCGGACGCCGACAGCGACTCGCGCGGCGACGTCTGCGACAACTGCCCCAACCACGCCAACACCGACCAGGGAGACCTCGACGGCGACCACCTCGGCGACGTCTGCGATCCCGACCAGGACGCCGACGGGATCCTCGACGACGGCGGCGGGAACGGGGTGCGCGGCGACCAGCCCTGCACCGGCGGGGCGACCGCCGGGTGCGACGACAACTGCCCCCGGGTCGTGAACCCCGGTCAGGAGGACAGCGACAGCGACGGGATCGGGAACGCCTGCGACCCCGCCTGATCTTCCCGCAGGGCGGGCCGGCCGGTCAGGGACCGGCCCGCCCCGGCGCCGGTTGGTTCGTGACCAGGACGACGGTGTTGCGGGCGCGCGGCTGGCGCGCGACAACCGTCAGGCGTCTGCGCAGATCCGCGGGCAGGTCCGCCAGCGCCCGCTCGTCGAGCAGCGCGAAGGCCTCGGCCGGCCGCTCGAGGTGGGCGACGAGCTTCCCCAGGTCGTGGATCTCCCGGGTGTAGACCCCCGAGTAGAACGCCAGCGCCTCCGGGATGTTGCTGATCCGGTACGCGACGACCCGCTCCCCCGCCGCACGCGACGCGGCGCTGGCGTCGCGCATCGCGACCGCCAGGGCGCGCAGCGACTTCCCCGGGTTCGCGGCGGGGAGCAGGAAGCTCGCGACCGCGAGGTAGACGGAGGAGATCGTCGCGAGAGTCGCCAGCACGGTCGGCCGGACCGCGCCGCGCGCCGCGCTCCAGAGCAGCGCGAGCCCGCCCCCCGCCAGTACGATCGCAACGGGCCAGGTGCTCGCTCCCAGCGGGAAGGCGGGGAGCGACGGGAGGAACGGCAGCGCGAGGCCGCTGGCCAGGAAGATCCCGCCCAGGAGCCCCTGCGGAAGCGTGACCCAGCGTCGCCCGAACTCCCGCGCCTCGCCGTCCAGCAGCGGATCGACGGCGAGCGCGACGAGCAGCGCGAGCGCCGGAAAGGCCGGCAGAACGTAGAGGTCGCGGCGCTCGCCGGAGAGCGTGAAGAAGAGCACCACGAAGGCAGGCCAGGCCAGGAGGAGGCGCTGCGCCGGCTCGCGGCGGCGCCGCCAGGCGCCGGCGAGCGCCAGCGGGAGCAGCCCCGACCAGGGCAGGAACTGCACCGGGATCGTCTGCAGGTAGTACCAGGGAGGGTTCGGGTGGTGCATGCCGCGCAGGCCGCGGTCGACGAAGTGGGTCCGCAGCGCCCCGGCCAGCGAGTACTCCCCGCCGAAGAGCGAGGCCGGCACGCCCCAGGCGGCGATCAGGGCGGCGAAGGCGAGCGGGCCGGCCAGCGGCGCGAAGCGCCGCCACGCGCCGAGGTCCCGGTCCCAGGCCAGCGTCGCCAGCGCGATGCCGAGCGGCAGCAGCAGACCGACCGGACCCTTCGCCAGCGAGGCCAGTCCCGCCGCCAGCCAGAACACCAGCCCGGCGCGGCGGCCGTCGAGGTCCCCGGCACGGAACGCCTCGAAGGCCGACAGCGCGGCCAGCACCAGCAGGCAGAGCAGTGCGTCGATCTGCGCCGTCCGCGCCTTGTCCCACGGCAGGTAGGCCGTGGCGAAGACGGCCCCGGCGAGCAGCCCCGCCCGCTCGCCCGCCAGCCGGCGGCCCAGCCGCATCACCAGCCAGACCGACCCGAGCCCGGCGAGGATCGACGGGAGGCGCGCGGTGAACGACGAGACCCCGCCGAAGGGGAGCGAGGCGAGCGCGATCAGCCAGAAGAACAGCGGCGGCTTGTCGGTCGTGATCGCGCCGTTGACGTGCGGCACCAGCCAGCGGCCGTCGGCCAGCATCTCCCGCGCCCCCTCGCCGAAGTACGGCTCGTCGGGGGCCCACAGGTCGTAACCCCACCCATTCCAGCCGAACAGGACCAGGGCGAGGAGCATCACCAGCGCGCGCGGACGCGTCACGCCACGCCTCGCTCGGCGTCGCTCGCGGCGGGCGCCGCCGTATCGCGCCCGGGGGGCGAGGCGAGCGGCACCGCCGCCCCCTCGCCGAACACGCGGTCGCACCAGAGATCGAGCGCGAGCAGCGTGAACAGGGCCTTCTTGTGGTCCGCGCGCCGGGCGAGGTGCGCGTCCAGGAGGGCCGAGACGGCGGCCGGGTCGAACAGGCCGCGGGCCTGGACACGCTCGGGGGCGAAGCGGAGCTTCAACCGGTCCCCCAGCCCGTGCAGCAGCCAGCGCGAGAACGGGATCGTGAAGCCGCGCTTGCGGCGCGCGAGGACCTCGGGCGGCAGGCGCCGGCGACCGGCCTCGCGCAGGATCCACTTGCCGGTCGCGCCGCGCACCTTCAGGCACGACGGGAGGCCGGCCACGAACTCGGCCAGCTCGTGGTCCAGGAAGGGAGCGCGGGCCTCCAGCGAGGCGAGCATCGTGGCCCGGTCCACCTTGGTCAGCAGATCGTCGGCCAGGTACATGGTGAAGTCGGTGTAGAGCAGTTGCGACAGGCCATCGGGCAGCCGCTTGCCGGCCAGCGCGGCGTGCGCCGCCGCGAACGGCGCGTCGCCGGCCAGCGCGGCGCGCACGGCGGGCGAGACGAGCCGCGCGAGACGCGCCGGGGCGAAGCTGCCGAACCAGCAGTGGTGGCGCTCGACGCGGTCGTGCTCCGCCCCCTCCGCGAAGCGCGCCAGGAGGTAGTCGATCCCGTTGTTCCCCATCCGCACCGGCAGCAGCGCGCCCAGGCCGCGGAGCGCGCCGCGCCGGAGCGGCCCGGGGAGCCGGCGCCAGCCCTCGGCCAGCCGGTCCGCGGCGTAGGTCGGGTAGCCGCCGAACAGTTCGTCCGCCCCCTCCCCCGAGAGCACCACTTTCACGCGCTGCCGCGCGAACAGCGCGAGCAGGAGCGTCGGGACGGTCGAGGCGTCGCCGAGCGGCTCGTCGAAGCCGGCGGCGACCCGCCGCAGCCCCTCCTCCAGGTCGCTCTCCCCGAGGATCAGTTCGTGGAACTCCGCGCCGTAGCATGCGGCGGTGGCGCGCGCGAAGCGCGCTTCGTCGAACGCGGGATCGCAGTGACCGAGCGCGAAGGCGGGGACGCCCGGGCCCTCCTGTTCCGCGAGGTGCGCCAGCACGGTCGCCGAGTCGAGCCCCCCCGAGAGAAAGACGCCGACCGGCACGTCGCCCCGCTTGCGCCGCCGGACCGCGAGGCCGATCCGCGCGTCCACCTCGGCCGCGACCTCGCGCGCGCTGATCATCTCGCCCCGGCCGAACCAGCCGGCCAGGTCCCAGTAGCGGCGCAGCGAGGCCTCGCCCGACCGCCAGGTCAGGAGCTGCCCGGCCGGCAGTTTGCGCACGCCCGCGAGCGGCGTGAGGGGCGCCGGGAAGTAGTCGTGCAGCAGGTAGCGCGCGAGCGCGACCGGATCGACCTTCGGCCGCGCGCCGGGGAGTTCGAGGAACGCGCGCAGTTCCGAGGCGAAGGCCAGCGTGCCGCTTTCCACCCGGTAGAACAGCGGCTTCTCCCCCGCCCGGTCGCGCGCCAGCAGCAGCTGCTGGCGCGGTTCGTCCCAGACGGCGAGCGCGAACATCCCGTCGAGACGCTCGACCAGTCCGGAGCCGAACTCCTCGTACAGGTGCGGGATGACCTCGGTGTCGACGGCGGTGCGGAAGCGGTGCCCGCGCGCCGCCAGCTCGGCGCGCAGCGCGTCGCCGTTGTAGATCTCGCCGTTGCAGACCGACCAGATCGTGCCCGTCTCGTCCGGAAACGGCGGGGCGGGCGCCTCCAGGTCGACGATCGCCAGCCGCCGGAAGGCGAGGGCGCAACCGTCGCGGTCCGCGTCGTCCGCGCCGTCGGGCCCGCGGTGCGCGAGGCTCGCGGCCATCCGGCGGACCGCGGCGTGCCGCGCGGGGTCCCGCCCGGGCGGACCTGCGATCCCGACGATCCCGCACATGAAGGGCCTCCCCGGGCCGGGCGGCGCGCACCTGCACCAGACAGGGAGTATAGCTGCGCGACCGGCGGCAGCCGCGCTACGGGCAGGCGTCCACCGCCCGCAGCGTCCCGTCCGGCGTCCGGCCCCACGGACCGCTTCCGCACGCGTTCTCGGCGCGAAGCAGGTAGTAGCGGGCGTCGCCCGCGGCGGGACCGCCGCGGTCATCGGTCCACGGCGGTGGGCCGTGGTCGTCGGCGCGGCACTCGGCCCGCGCGAAGCCGCCGTCCTCGTGCAGCACGGCGACGCCGCCGCCGGCCAGATCGAAGCGCGTCCCGGGTTCCTGGGGTGCCCACTCGACGACCACCACGGCGTTTCCGGTGAGGAGCACGGCCCCCACCTCGGCAGGCGGCACCGTCGACCCCGGATCGCGCGGCGCGCAGTCGAGGGGATCGGACACGCCGTCCCCGTCGTCGTCCGGGTCGCTCCAGTCCGGCGTGCCGTCGGCGTCGAGGTCGGGCGAGTACTCGTAGGCCCCGATGTCGACGACCGCGGTCCCGCTGCCACGCCCGTCCTGGACCCGCGGCGCGCCGTCGAGGTCCGTCTCGAGCGGCGCGTGGTCGCCGTGCCCCGCGTCGATCGCCGGAGAGGCCGCGGCGAGGCGGTAGTTGCCGGACGCGCGGTCGACGAACAGGGGGTCGGCGACGAGGTCGCCCGTCCCGGGCGGAACGTTGACGTAGTCGTGCCCGCCGTTCCACATCGCGTTCGCAAGCAGCGTCGGGTGGGCCATGCCGACCGGCTGGTGGACGCCCGAGGAGTTGAAGGCCATCGCGTTGTTGGCGATGACGACCCGGTTCGACAGCGGGACGAGCGCGATCGCGCCTCCCAGCTCGCCCGTGTACGGGTCGGTCGCCGTGTTGCCGACGAACGTGTTCCCCGCGATCGTCACGTCGCCGCGCGGCGCGGAGTGCACCAGCAGGTAGATCGCCCCACCCGGCCCGCCGACGCCGGTCTGCCTGTTCCAGGCCCGGTTGTCCTCGAAGAGGTTCCCGGCGATCAGACCCTCCTGCGGCTGGGAGACGTAGAGCGCGCCGCCCGCCATCATCGAGGAGGTCCCCCGGAAGACGTTCTGCACCAGCCGGAGGTCCCAGCAGGACCGCAGCTCGACGGTCCCGAACGAGTGGCCGAAGTAGACCGGCGGGAGGTAGTAGTGGTCGTTGGCCTCGATCAGGTTCCCGGACAGCATCGGCCGCGCGTAGAGACAGTAGACGGCCGGGCCGTTCGGCGCGTGGTTGCGGGTCAGCCGGTTGCCGACGATCTCGGCCATCGACCACTCGCAGTAGATCCCGCCCCCCTCGCCGCCGTCGGAGAGCGTCTCGTTGTCCGCGATCGTGTTGCCGGTGACCAGCGCGTGGCTGCCGAGCAGGCCGATCCCTCCGCCCTGCGCGGCGACCTCGGGCGTGGTGTTCGGGTCGCCCAGCGAGTTGTAGACGATCTCGTTGCCGCGGATGACCGGTGAGCTGACGTCGCAGCGGATCCCGCCGCCGAGCCCGGAGGTCAGCCCCCCCGGCGGGTTGGGGATCGGTCCCTGGTACCGGCCACCGTTCGTGATCCGGAAGCCGTCGAGCGTGGCGACCCGGTAGCCCGCGGCGCCGCAGTTCACCACCGGCGGCTCGTAGCCGCCGTCGAGCACGGTGAGGTGCGCCGCCGGGTCGCGCTCCGCGCGCGCGGCCTCGGTCCCGGCGAACCCGCCGTAGAGGTGGACCCACGCCGAGAGCGTGACGTGCTCGACGTAGGTCCCCGCGGCGACCCAGACCTCGCCGCCGCGCCGCCCCGACGCGGTGTCGAGCCCGGCCTGGACCGTCGCCTTGGCCGTGGCCCAGCGCAGCCCGTCGGCCGTGTCGTCGCCCCCCGGCGCGACGTGGACGATGGCGGGCAGGTCGGGCCAGAGCGTGCCGTCCGACTCGTCGGCGCCCAGGTCGACGTGCGCCCCCGCCTTTCGTGGCTGCAGGTCGACGTCCTGCCAGTCGGCGCCTGCGGCGGCGTCATCCCCCGCATCGAGACACGGCGAATCGGGCTGCAGGTGGAGCCGGCCGGTCCCGTAGGTGGTCAGCTTCGGGTCGACGGAGAGGTTCCCGCCCACGCCGGTCAGGTCGGGGAGCTGGTGGTAGTTCGTGTCCACTCCCTGCACCGTGTTCCCGTAGACGTCGTTGAAGCGGATCGTCTCGGGGTACGGGTTGCCGAGGTCCTCTTCGAGACCCCAGGTGTTGAAGGCGACGATGTTGTTGACGATCGCCGGCCCGGCGTTCCCCCACGCCACGCCCGAGCCGCTGTTGGCGACGATCGTGTTGTGGACGATCTCGGTCGCCTCGTTCTCGGAGTTGGCGATCATGATCCCGCCGCCCATCGCCGTCCCCGAGTTGGCCGCGATGACGTTGTTGCGGATCCGGGGCGCGCTGATCCCGCCGAGCGGCTCGTCGGCCAGGTTGCGCTCGGTGGCGAAGATCCCGCCACCCCCGATCAGCGCGCCGAAGCTCGAGACGTTCGAGCGGTTCTCGAGGATCCAGTTGCCTTCGATCTCCGGCCGCGCAACGAGGGCCGATTCCGAGATCCAGACGCCGATCCCGCCGCCGCGCCCGTAGGTCCCGTTGAAGCGGATGACGTTGCCGCGAATCAACGGCGAGGAGCCGACGATCGCGATCCCGCCGCCGCCGTCGTAGGCGAAGTTGGCCTGGATCGCGTTATAGAGCACCTGGGGCTGAGCCACCGACGGCAGGTTGCGGGAGCCCCAGATCGCGATCGCGCCGCCGAAGTCGGCCACGTTCCCGAGGATGCTGTTGTTGACGATCGTCGGAGCCGACGAGAGGACCGCGATCCCGCCTCCCTGCCCGGCCTGACCGTTGCGGATCCGGAAGCCGTCGATCCGCATCCCGGGACCCGCCGAGGAGTCGATCGTCACGACCGATCCGCCGCCGCCGCCGCCGCCGTCGAGGATGGTCAGATTCGCCGCCAGGTCACGGTTCTCGCGCGTCGTCTCGTCGCCGGCGAACCCGCCGTAGAGCGCCACGTCGACCGACAGGCCGGCGACGACGCGGTTGCGGATCCGCTCGGCGTAGACGCCGGCCGCCACCCAGATCTCGTCGCCCGCGTTCGCCGCCTGGAGCGCGGCGGTGACGGTCGCCTTGGCATGCTCCCAGTCGGCGCCGGTGGCGGCGTCGTTGCCGCCGGGCCGGACGTGAAGGACCGTCGCACCGGCGGCAGGCGCGATCGCGAGCGCGCCGGCGAGCAACGCGGGACAGAGCCTGGCGCCCATGGGATCTCCCCTTCCGCGCCGTGTGCCGCAGGAACTCGAGAGAGGATACCGCGCGCGGGACGCCGGCGGCGGCGTCCCCGGCGGGCGGGCGGACTCGACAACGATTCGCGGTAATCGATGCGGCCGGGTGCGAGGGCGGCCGTCGGGGCCGCGACCGCTAGCCGTGCACGCCGACCGCCTCCCCGCCCGTCGCCACCACCCACTCCGCGTAGCCACCGAGATACACGCGCGGCCGCGGGTCGCCGTCGTCGGGGTGCAGCTCGAGCACGCGGGTCGAGAGCCCGCGCAGGAACTCGCGGTCGTGGGAGACGAACAGCATCGTCCCCTCGTAGCGCGCGAGCGCGCGGATCAGCATCTCCTTGGTCTCGAGGTCGAGGTGGTTCGTCGGCTCGTCGAGCACCAGGAA
>JALOKP010000237.1 GCA_025456425.1 Acidobacteriota bacterium
CGCTACAACTTCGAGTCGGGCATCCCCGACTACTCGCTCTTTCCGCTGCGCGAGTTCCGCTCCCACGTCGCCGACGCGCTGCGCCGCGCGCGCCCGTCGCTGCTGGACTACGGCGACCCGCGCGGCCTGCCGTCGCTGCTGGGGGCGCTCGAGGACTACCTGCGCCGCGTGCGCGGCGTGACCGGCCGCCGCGTCGTGGTCACCAACGGCTCGCAGGAAGGGATCTTCCTGGCCGCGCAACTGCTGATCCGGCCCGGCGACGCGGTGGCGATCGAGGAGCTGAGCTATCCCCCGGCGTGGGAGACCTGCCGCGCCGCCGGGGCGCGGATCGTCGGGATCGGGATGGACCGCGAGGGGATCGACGCCGACGCGCTCGACCGCGCCGCCCGCCGCACGCGGATCCGGCTGCTCTTCCTCACGCCGCTGCACCAGTTCCCGACGACCTCGACCCTCTCGGTCGCGCGCCGGCTCGCGGTCTACCAGGTCGCCTCGCGCCACGGGATCGTGATCTTCGAGGACGACTACGACCACGAGTACCACTACCGTACCGAGCCGCTGCCGCCGCTCGCGACCTACGATCCCGACGAGCGCCTGGTCTACGCCTCGACGCTCTCCAAGGTGCTCTTCCCCGCGGCGCGGATCGGCTTCCTCGTCGTGCCCCCCGCGCTGGAACGCGAGCTGGTCCAGTTCCGCCGGATCGTGAGCCACCAGAACGACCCGATCGTGCAGGACGCGATCGCGCGCTGGTTCGCGTCGGGCGGCCTGGAGCGGCACCTGCGCCGGATGCGCCGGCACTACGAGGCGCGCCGCGACGCGATGGTCGCGGCGCTCGAGCGCGCGCGGGAGACGGTGGACCTGGAGTGGGACACCCCGGACGGAGGGATGGCGCTCTGGCTCGACACGCGGCGCGACGCGCGGCGGATCGCGCGCGCGGCGCGCGCGGCCGGGATCTTCGCGGTGCACGAGGGGGCGTACCGGTTCGAGCCGGGTCCTGTACGGCACCTGCGCCTGGGTTTCTCCAGTCTGCCGCCGGAGCGGCTGGCGCGCGGAATCGACGCGCTGGCGGAGGTGCTGCGCGCGGATGGCGTGGGGGCGGGCCGGCACGGAGGCCGGCCCCTACGGTCTTGACAGCTCACCCGGATCCGGTACAGTCCCGCCCATGCGGATCGCGCGCCACCCCCATCACCATCACACCGGCCGAGCCGGCTGAGCGGTGGTGTAGCCGAACCGCCACGACGCCGGCCCCAGGGCCGGCGTTTTCGTTTCGAACGCGCCGGCCGGGGCCCCGAGGACGCACGATGAGCCCTCTCGACGAGCCGACGCCCCTGCGCCTCGCCCTTCCCAAGGGCCGGATGCAGGACGAGGTCTTTCGCCTGCTGGCCGACGCCGGGATCCGGCTGCGGGCCGACGCCCGCGGCTACCGGCCGCAGGTCTCGGTCCCCGGGATCGAGGCCAAGCTGCTCAAGCCGCAGAACATCATCGAGATGCTCCACGCGGGGACGCGCGACCTGGGGTTCGCCGGCGCGGACTGGGCGGCCGAGCTGGACGGCGAGCTGACCGAGCTGCTCGACACCGGGTTCGACCCGGTGCGGCTGGTCGCGGCGGCGCCGGAGGACCTGCTGGTGGACGGCGCGCTGCCGCGCCGGCCGCTGCGCGTCGCGTCGGAGTACCGCCGGCTGACGCTGGCCTGGATCGAGCGGCGCGGGCTCGACGCGCAGTTCGTTCGCTCCTACGGCGCGACCGAGGTCTTCCCCCCCGAGGACGCCGACCTGATCGTCGACAACACCGCGACCGGATCGACCCTCGACGCCAACCGGCTGACGGTCGTCGACGAGCTGCTGCGCTCCTCGACCCGCCTCTTCGCGCACCCGCGGGCGCTCGAGGACCGCGGCAAGCGCGCGAAGATCGAAGCGATCGTGATGCTGCTGTCGGCGGTGCTCGAGGCGCGGCGCCGCGTGATGCTGGAGGTCAACGTCACGGCCGAAAGCCTGGAGCGGCTGGCGGCGATGCTCCCCTGCATGCGCGAGCCGACGATCGCGCCGCTGCACGGCGGGGCGGGGTTCGCGGTCAAGGTCGCGGTACCGCGCGACGAGCTGCCGCGGCTGATCCCGGAGATCAAGGCCCACGGCGGGACCGACATCGTGGTCACCGCGCTGTCGCAGATCGTGCCGTAGGAGGCCGGCGTGAGCGAGCCCCGTCCCACCTCGCGCTTCGCCGGGCAGACCGGCTACCGCGTGCCACGCCACCCGGCGCCGGTCGACCTGCACCTGGACGGCAACGAGGGCGCGGTTCCGCCGCCCGACCTGCTCGACGCGCTGGCCGCGCGCGGGCCCGACGCCTTCCGCCGCTACCCCGACGCCGCGCCGCTGGCGGCGCGGATCGCGGCGCGGCTGGGGCTGGCCGCGGAGCAGGTGATGGTCACGGCCGGCGCCGACGAGGCGATCGAGCGGCTCTGCCGCGCGGTGCTCGCGCCGGGGCGCGCGCTGGTGCTGCCGGTCCCGTCGTTCGAGATGATCGAGCGCTACGCGCGGATCGCGTCGTCGCGGTGCCGTGGCCGGGCGGGGCCTTCCCGCGCGCCGCGGTGCTGGACGCGATCGCGCCGGAGACCGCGCTGATCGCGGTCGTCTCGCCCAACAACCCGACCGGCGCGGTCGCTTCGGCCGAGGATCTGCGCGCGCTCTCCGCCGCCGCGCCGCAGGCCGTGCTGCTGGTCGACCTCGCCTACGGCGAGTTTGCCGACGAGGACCTGGCGCCGGCGGCGCTGGCGCTCCCCAACGCGGTCGTGACGCGCACCTTCTCCAAGGCCTGGGGGCTGGCCGGGCTGCGCGTCGGCTACGCCGCCGGCCCGGCCGAGATCGTCGGGTGGATGCGCGCGGCGGGCGGGCCGTACGCGGTCGCGTCGGCCTCGCTGGCGCTGGCCGAGGCCTGGCTCGAACGGGCCGACGGCGAGGTCGCGCGCTTCGTCACGCGCGTGCGCGGCGAGCGCGAGCGACTGACGGCGCGGCTGGCGCGGCTGGGCGCGCGGCCCGAGCCGTCGCAGGCCAACTTCGCCTTCGCGCGCTTCCGCGACGCGCGCTTCGTGCGCGACGCGCTGGCCGGGCTGGGGATCGCGGTCCGCCACTTTGCCGGGCGGCCGGGGCTGGAGGACGCGCTGCGCATCACCTGCCCGGGGGACGACGCGGCGCGGGAGCGGCTGGAGCGCGCACTCGACGCGGCGCTGGCGCCCCAGGCGCTGCTGTTCGACCTGGACGGCGTGCTGGCCGACGTCTCGCGCTCGTTCCGCGAGGCGATCGTGCGGACCGCCGCCGGCTACGGCGTGACGATCACCCGCGACGAGGTCTCGCGCGCCAAGGCCGCGGGCGGCTCCAACAACGACTGGGTCCTGACGCGCGATCTGCTCGCCGCGCACGGCGTGGAGCGCCCGCTCGACGAGGTCACGGCCGCCTTCGAGGCGATCTACCACGGGACGGCCGGCGCTCCCGGCGTGCGCGCGGCCGAGCGGCTGGTCGTGCCCCGCGCGCAGCTCGAGCGGTTGGCGGCGCGGCTGCCGCTGGGGCTGGTCACCGGCCGCCCGCGCCCCGACACACTGCGCTTCCTCGAAGAGCAGGGAATCGCCAGCCTGTTCGGAACCGTCGTCACGATGGACGACGCGCCGGAGAAGCCCGACCCGGCGCCGGTCCGGCTGGCGCTCGCGCAGTTGAGCGCGGCGCGCGGCTGGATGCTGGGGGACACGGTCCACGACGTCCGCGCGGCGCGCGGCGCGGGGGTCGTGCCGCTGGGGATCGTCGCCCCCGGGGAAGATGCCGAGCGCGCCACCGCCGCGCTCTTCGCCGCCGGCGCGGCGCGCATCCTGGCGTCCGTCGCGGAGCTGGAGGACCTGCTGCCATGAATCCCCTCTCACCTCGTCGCACCACGCTGGCGCGGGCGACCCGCGAGACCGAGATCCGCCTGACGCTCGACCTGGACGGCTCCGGCCGGACCGAGATCGCGACCGGCGTCGGCTTCCTCGACCACCTGCTGACGGCGCTGGCCTTCCACGCCCGCTTCGACCTGGCGCTCTCCTGCCGCGGCGACCTGCAGGTGGACGACCACCACACCGCCGAGGACTGCGCGCTGGCGCTGGGGGCCGCGCTGGACGAGGCGCTGGGCGAACGCGCCGGGATCGCGCGCTTCGGCCACGCCTTCGCGCCGCTCGACGAGGCGCTGGCGCGCAGCGTGGTCGACCTGTCGGGACGGCCGTTCGCGGCAGTCGACCTGGGGCTGCGGCGCGAGCAGCTCGGCGCGCTGTCGGCCGAGAACGCGGCCCACGTGCTGCAGTCGCTGGCGCTGGCCGCGCGCGCGACGCTGCACGTCGACGTGCTGCGCGGGGTCAACGACCACCACCGCGCCGAGGCGGCCTTCAAGGCGACAGCGCTGGCGCTGCGGCAGGCGGTGGCGCGCGACGGCGTCGCGGCCGCCCCGGCCGCGCGCGGCCGCCGCGCCGCGGCCCGCATCCCCAGCACGAAGGGCCGCCTCTGATGCCGGCCCGCCCCGAGGTCGTGGTCGTCCCAACCGGCACCGCCAACCTGGCGTCGGTGCGGGCCGCGCTGGAGCGCGCGGGGGCGGCGCCGAGGCTGGCTTCGGGGGCGGACGACGTGCTGCGCGCGGCGCGGCTGGTGCTGCCCGGCGTCGGCTCGTTCGGCGCGGCGATGGAGAACCTCGCGACGGCCGGGCTGACGGAGGCGCTGCGCGCGCGCGCCGTCGATGGCCGCCCGCTGCTGGCGATCTGCCTCGGGCTGCAACTGCTGGCCGAGTCCAGCGACGAGAGCCCCGGCGTCGCGGGTCTCGCGCTCTTCCCGGGGCGCATCACGCGCTTTGCGGCCGAGGGGATCCGGATCCCGCAGCTCGGCTGGAACACGGTCGAGCCCGATGCGCGCTGCCGGCTGCTGACGAGCGGCCACGCCTACTTCGCGAATTCGTACCGCCTGGAGCAGGCGCCCGAGGGCTGGCACGCCGCCTGGTCCGACCACGGCGGGCGGTTCGTCGCCGCGCTCGAACGCGGCCGCGCGCTGGCCTGCCAGTTCCACCCCGAGCTGTCGGGAGCGTGGGGCCAGGCGCTCGTCGCGCGCTGGCTGGAGGCCGCCTGATGCTCACGGCGCGCGTCATCCCCTGCCTCGACACCCGGGACGGCCGCGTCGTGAAGGGGGTCCGCTTCCAGGGGTTGCGCGACGCCGGCTCGCCGGTGGAAAGGGCCGCGCTGTACGAGGCGCAGGGGGCCGACGAGCTGGTCCTGCTCGACGTCTCGGCGACGCCGGAGGGGCGCGGGCACGCGCTGGAGACGGTCCGC
>JALOKP010000129.1 GCA_025456425.1 Acidobacteriota bacterium
CGCCGAGCGGCTGCTGCGCCGTTACCGCCGCAGCCCGGAGGAGGCCGGCGAGGTGCTGGAGGAGATGGTCGGGAACATCGTGCGCGAGGTCGACAGCCTGAAGGGGCTGGTCGACGAGTTCTCGCGCTTCGCCCGGCTGCCCGAGCTGCGCCCCGAGCCCGGGGACGTCGGCAAGGTGGCCGAGGAGGCGCTGGCCCTCTACCGGACCTCGCACCCGCAGATCCGCTACGAGACCGAGTTCGCCGCCGACCTGCCGACGCACGCGGTCGACACCGAGGCGATGCGCCGCGCGCTGATCAACCTGCTCGACAACGCCGTCGCGCTGCTCGGTCCGGGCGGGGCGATCGCGGTGCGCACGCGGCGGCAGCCGGGGCAGTGGCCGGTCGTGCTCGAGGTCGCCGACAACGGCCCCGGGCTGCCCGAGGGGGCGCGCGAGCAGCTCTTCCTGCCCAGCTTCACCCGGCGACCGGGCGGAACCGGGCTCGGGCTCGCGATCGTGCACCGGATCGTGACCGACCACGGCGGGCGGATCCGGGCCGAGGACAACCCCGGCGGCGGCACCCGTTTCGTGATCGAATTGCCGGCCGCGGCCGCCACCGCCGCCGCGGACGAGGAGGCGACCTCATGACCCCGCCCGCCGCCCGCCGCGGCCGGGTTCTCGTCGTCGACGACGAGGACGCGGTGCGCCGCTCGATGACCGAGATCCTCGAGGACGAGGGGTACGAGGTGATCCCCGCCGCGTCGGGGGAGGAGGGGGTCGAGCAGGCGCTGGCCGGCTCGCCCGACGCCGTCTTCCTCGACGTCTGGCTGCCGGGCGTCGACGGGATCGAGGCGCTGCGGATGATGCGCGAGCGCGGCGTCCGGGCCCCGGTGGTCATGATCTCCGGCCACGGCACGATCGAAACCGCCGTGAAGGCGACCAAGCGCGGCGCCTACGACTTCGTCGAGAAGCCGCTCTCGCTCGAGCGCGTGTTGCTGGTGCTGCGCAACGCGCTGCGCCACGCGCGCCTCGAGCGGCAGCACCGAGCGCTGCAGGTGGAACTGCGCCGCGAAGCCGAGTTCATCGGCCGCGGCGCCGCGGTCGAGGCGCTGCGGGCCCGGCTGGCGGGGGCCGCCGACGGCCGGCCGGCGCTGCTCTGGGGCGAGCGCGGCACCGGACGCAGCCTCGCCGCGCGCTGGCTCTCGCTGCACGGGCCGCGGCCGGACGGGCCGTTTCTCGATCTGCGCGCCGGGACTGTCCCGCCGGAGCGTCTGCTGCGGGCCCTCTACGGCGGGGACGGCGCCGGGCCGGACGACGCCGGGCGGATCGCGTTGGCCGACGAAGGGACGCTCTACATCGAAGGGGCCGAGGCGCTGCCGCCGGCGGTCCAGCTCTCGCTGGCCGAGGGGTTGCGCACCGGCAGCTTTCCGGTCCCCGGCGCGGCGCACGGCGTGCGTTCGGAGCCGGGGCTGATCGTCTCGCTGTCCGGCCCGCCCGGGGGCGTGGCCGCGGCGCGGCTCGAGCCGGCGTTTCTGGAGGCCTTCCCGCACCGGATCGAGCTCCCGCGGCTGAGCGCGCGGGCGGAGGACCTGCCGGAGCTGGCGGAGGTCTTCCTGCAGGAGGTGGCACGCGAGTACGGGCAGCCCGCACCCACGCTGGCGCTCGACGCGCTCCATGCCCTGGCGCGCCACGCCTGGCCCGGCAACGTGCGCGAGCTGCGCCGGCTCGCCGAGCGGATCGTGCTCGCCCTGCCGCCCGCGGTGGTCCACGCCGAGGACCTCCCGCGCGAGTTCCTCGAGGGGCGCGAGACCGGCCCCGCGGCTCCCACGGCGCCGAGCGAGCTGGAGGCCCAGTGGCTGCGCCGGCTGCTCGACGAGGTGGGCGGCGACGTGGCGCGGGCGGCGCCGCGGCTCGGCCTCTCCGAGCCGGACCTGCGCGCGCACCTCGCGGCCCTCGGCCTGCCCTCCTGACGCCGCGGCGTGAACGGTCCCGGCGCGCTCGAATCGATCCTGGCCCGGCACCCGGCCGGGCGGCGCGACGCGCTGGTGCCGCTCCTGGGCGAGGCCCAGGCCGGTCGCGGCTGGCTGACCGCGGAGGATGTCGAGCGGATCGCCGAGCACGTCGGCGTGCCGGGCGAGGTGGCGTGGAGTGCAGTCCGGTCCACGGGAGGCCTGCGGCTGGAGCCGCCAGGCCGCCGGCCGATCCGGGTCTGCGTCGGAACGGCCTGCCAGGTCCACGGCTCCAACACGACCTTGGCCGCGCTGGAGTCGGCGCTGGGTGTGGCGGCCGGGCGGACGACGCCCGACGGCGCCTTCAGCCTCGACGCGGTCGCCTGCTTCGGCGCCTGCGGCTTCGCGCCGGTGGCGGAGGTGTGCGGCTCGCTGCGCTTCGGGCTGGTCTCGGCCTCGGTTCCGGAACTGCTCGCGGAACTGCGCCCGGCCCGCGCCGGGGAGCCGGACCGCCGGCCGCGCGAGGCGGCCGAATGAAGCCGGCGGCGCGCCGGGCCCTGCCGGCTGCCTTGCTCGTGGCGGCGCTCGTGGCCGCGCCGGGGCTCGTTCCCGCCGCGCGGGCCGAGGCCTCGCGCGAGGGACCGTTCGGCTGGACCTACGCCACCTACGTGCCCGGTCTCTACGGGCCCGACCTGCCGCTCGCGACGCTGATCGAGCGGGCCGGGATCGAACTCGCCGACGGCCGCCTGCGCGGAGCGAGGCTGCTCGTGATCAAGTCCGAGCGGCGCGTCGAGCTCTGGGTCGGGGAGCGCATGCTCAAGGCGTACCGGGCGCAGCTCGGCCAGCGTCCGCTCGGCCCCAAGACCCGCCGTGGGGACAAGCGGACGCCGGAGGGGACGTACTTCCTCTGCGACCTCCGCGCCTCGAAGTACCACCGCGCGCTCTGGGTCAGCTACCCCAACCTCGACGACGCCGCCGCGGCGCTGCGCGAGGGGCGGATCGGCCGCCGCGAGCGCGACGCGATCGCCGCCGCGTTGGAGCGCGGCGAGTGCCCGCCGTCGAGCACCTCGCTCGGCGGACTGATCCTGATCCACGGGCAGCAGCCCGCGTTGACCGCGACGCGGCTGTCGGAGCACCGGCGCCGGCCCGGCCGCGTCCCCGCCGGCCGGGAGCCGGGCGACGCCGAGCCGGCGGCGATGCGCGAGTACCTCGACTGGACCAACGGTTGCGTCTCGCTCTTCAACCCCGACGTGCGCGAGTTGCACGCGCTGCTTCCGCGCGGCACGCCGGTGACGATCGTCGCGCGCGGGCCGGCGACGTCGCCGGCCGGCTCGTCGACGCAGCGCGAGGCCCGGCGCACGGCGCCGCGCGCGGGCGGCGGCCCGTGACGCGGGCCGCCGTGCTGGCGCTCGAGGGGGCGCTCCACCCCGCGACTGCGGCGCTGGCGCTGGACGGGCAGGTCTTCGAGGGGCCCGCGCCGGGAGACGCGGACGGCGTCCGCGCTGATCTCGTCCGCGCCGCGCGGGACCTGCTCGCGCGCCACGGCGTCGCGCCGGCGGCGCTGACGGGGCTCGCGGTCGGCATCGGTCCCGGCTCGACAACCGGGCTGCGCGTCGCGCTGGGGCTGGCGCAGGGGCTGGCGGACGCGGGTCCGCCCCTGCCGGTCGCTTTCTCCGACAGCCCGCGGCTGCTCGCCGCCGGGGCGGGACTCGCGCTTCCGGCCTGGGTCGCGATCCCGTGGGGCCGCTGGCGCGTGATGCTGGCCCGGGCGCGCGAAGAGGGGGTGCGCCCCGGGGAGGCGGAACTCCTGCCACTCGAGGCGTTGCCTGCGCGCGGAGAACTCGCCGGGCACGCGGTCGCGGTGCCGCGCGGAGCGCCCCCCTTGCCGTTCGCCGAAGGGGTCCGCACGGTGGAGGCCACGGCGCCGGCCGCCGCGGTGCTGGCGCAGCTGGCCGCGGCCGGCGCGCTGCCGCTGGCCGACCGTGTCCCCGGGCCGGGATACCTCCTGCCCCCCGACGCCGTGCTGCCGGTCGGGCGCCCGGCGGCCGCGCTGGCAGCCGCGATCGTGAGCCTTTCGCCGGGAGACCTCGACCGCCTCCACGCGGTCGAGCGCGAGTGCTTCCGCGAGCCCTGGAGCCGCGGCATGCTGGCCGAAGAGTTGCGCGGTGGGCCGGGCCGCGTCGCGCTCGGCGTCGCCGCCGGCGACGGTGCGCTCGACGCGGTGGCGCTCGCCTTCCTCGCCGCCGGGACGCTCGAGATCCGCAGCGTCGCGGTCCGGCCGCGCGCGCGCGGGCGGGGACTCGGCCGCGCGCTGGTGCGCGACCTCCTGGCCCGCGCCCGGGCCGCGGGGGCCGGGCGTGCGGACCTCGAAGTGCGGGCGGGGAACGCCGCCGCGATCGCGCTCTACGCCTCGGAGGGGTTCGTGCCGGTCGGGCGCCGCCGGCGCTACTACGGTGACGGCGAGGACGCGCTGCTGATGAGCCTGGTCCTGGGCCGGAACGCCGGCGCCGCCGGCTGAGCCGGCGCCCCGCGGGGGAGCGCGCTTTGTTGCCCTCGACAGCGGCCGGGTGCTAGCCTCGCCCGGCCGATGACCTCCCCCGCCGAAACGACCCCGGAAGCGGCCGTGACCACGCCGCGGCGGCGGATCCGCATCGATCGCGCCGGCGTTCCGTTCGTCGCGGTCCCGCTCGGCGCGGCGCTGGCGGCGGCGGTCGCGGGCTCCCCCTGGTCCTGGTTCGCCCTGCCGGCCGCTGCACTCGGCCTGTTCTCGGCCTGGTTCTTCCGCGATCCCGACCGCGAGATCCCCCAGGACCCGTCGCTCGTCCTCTCGCCGGCCGACGGGCGGGTCACCGCCGTCGACGAGGGTGCCGGCGGGCTCGTCGTGACGATCTTCCTCAACGTCTTCAACGTGCACGTCAACCGCGTGCCAGTCGCGGGGACGGTGCGGAGCGTGACCCACCGCCCGGGCCGCTTCCTCGCCGCCTACCGGCCGGAAGCGACCGAGGTCAACGAGCGCACCGACCTGGTGCTGGAGACCGCGCGCGGGCCGGTCGCGGTCGCGCAGATCGCGGGTCTGATCGCGCGGCGGATCGTGGTCCGCGTCGTGCCGGGCGAGCGGCTGGCGGCCGGTGCGCGCTATGGCCTGATCCGCTTCGGGTCCTGCACCCAGGTCGCGCTGCCGCCGGGCGCCGAGCCGCTGGTCCGGCCGGGCGAGGCCGTGCGCGGCGGCACGAGCGTGCTCGCGCGCTGGCGCGACGCGGCGCCGGGTGCCCCGTGATCGCGCCGCACGGCCGCCCGCACCGCGTCCCTCACCCGCTCGGCGCGCGCCTGCGCGGGGCGGCCGGCTGGCTCCCCGGCGCGCTGACGCTGGGGAACGTGCTGGCCGGGTTCTCGGCGATCATCATGGCCTCGCAGGGGCGGCTCGCCGTCGCGGCGCTGCTCGTGCTGGGGGCCTTCTTCCTGGACGGCCTCGACGGCCGGATCGCCCGCATGACCGGCACCACGAGCGAGTTCGGCGAGCAGCTCGACTCGATCGCCGACGGGATCTCGTTCGCCGTCGCGCCGTCGCTCTTCGCCTTCTTCGCGGGCCTCGACGGGTTGCACCGCATCGGCTGGGCGGTCGCCTTCCTCTTCACGGCGTGCGGGGTGATCCGGCTGGCGCGCTTCTCCGCCGGGATGCAGGACCCGCGCTTCTTCATCGGGCTGCCCAGTCCGACCGCGGCGGCGATCGCGGTCTGCCCGGCGCTGGTCACCGGCGGGGAGCGGATCCCGGGGCCGTACGTCCCGCTCTACGCCGCGCTGGTCGCGGCGGCCGGCCTGCTGATGGTCAGCAAGATCCGCTTCCGCTCCTTCAAGGACCTGCGGTTCGGCCGGCAGCCCTACCGCGTGCTGGCGCTCTGGGCGCTGGTGATCGCCGGCTTCGTCGCGCTGGGGGAGTGGATGGTGCCGGCGATGATCGCGGTCTACCTCGTGTCGCCGCTCGCCGACGCCGTGCTGCGGCGGCGCGGCGGCTTGCAGCACCCGCCGGCGCAAGACTACGATCGCCCGGTTCCCGCGGGAGGCAGCCATGACGAGCGCGCGTGACCGGGCGGCACGGTGCCTGGGACTGGCCCTGGCGCTCCTCGTCGCGGTCGCGCCGTTCGCCGGCGCGGTCGAGGACGAGGCGCCTTCGGCGGCGCGGGGCGAGGAGCCCAATCCGCTCGAGTCGCAGCGGATCGGAGCCGCGCTCGCGGGGCTGGAAGAGCGGGCACGCCTGGTCCAGGACATGATCCACGAGGCCGCGCGCCAGTACCGGCAGCTCGCGCTCGAGCGCGCCGCCGCCGACCAGGAGCTGGTCACGGCCCAGGACCGGCTGGACCGCGAGGCGGTGCGCGCGCGCGAGGTCACGGCGTCCTCGCTCTCGGCGCTCTACCGCGATCTGCTGGCCGCGCGGGCGCGGGTCGAGGTCGTCCGTGTCGAGGGGGACGCGCGGCTCCAGGAGCTGCGCCGCCTGCTCGGCGAGCGCGACGCGCTGGCGCGGCGCGTGGCGGACCTGAAGGCCCGCCTGCCGCTGCAGGAGGAGCTGCTGACGGGGGTCTGGGACGTCACCTGGATGCCCGCGGGCGTGCAGGGCACCTTCTATCTCGACCAGTCGGGAACGCTCGTGACCGGCCAGTACCGGCTCGGACCGCACGGCAGCGGCAGCCTCCAGGGGACCTTCGTCAACGGCAAGCTCTTCCTGCAGCGGATCGACGCCGAGCGTGGCCGCGACGCCGAACTGGAAGGGGTAGTCGACCCCGACGGCTCGCGGATCCGCGGGACCTGGCAGGCCTACGAGCTGGTCCAGGGCGGCATTCCCCAGGGGCAGTGGGTCGCCAAGCGTGCGCGCTGACCAAGCCGCCGCGCGCGGCGAGCGCTACGCCCCGTTCATCGCGAGCCGCTTCGTGCGGGCGCGCCGGCAGGGATTCCTGTCGCTGATCTCGCTGCTCTCGGCGCTCGGTTTCCTGGTCGGGGTGGCCTCGCTGATCGTCGCGCTGTCGCTGATGACCGGGTTCCAGGAGGACGTGGTGCGCCGAATCCTCGGCGCCAACGCGCACCTCGTCGTCTTCCCGATGAACCAGAGCCGCACGATCGAGGACCCCGAGGCGGCGCGGGCCGCGCTCGCGGGCGTCTCGGGGGTCGTGGCCACCGAGCCGGTGGTGCAGGGCTTCGGCGGGATCGTCGCACCCGGGGGCGAGATCCAGTGGACCTCGCTCGCCGGCATCGATCCCCGGCTGAGCCGTGCCGTGACCGACATCGGGGCCAACGTCCAGGAGGGGACGCTCGACGCGCTCTCCTCGGCCGGTCCGTCGGGCCGCCCCGGAATCGTGATCGGGCGCGAGATGGCCTCGCGCCTCGGCGTCACGGTCGGCGACGTGGTGCGGGTCATGGTGCCGCGGCCCAAGGTCTCGCCCTGGGGGGTGTCGGTCCGCACGCCGACGTTCGAGGTGGTCGGCGTCTTCTCGACCGGGTTCCACGACTACGACCTCAACTGGTCCTTCGTGCCGCTGGCCACGGCTCAGGAGATCTGGGGGACCGGGACCGGCGTCCACCGGCTCGGCGTGCGCATCGGCAGCCTCGCCGACCTGCACGAGACGCAGCAGGCGGTCAGCCGCGCGCTGGCCGCGCCCGCGGCCGGGGGCGGCTTCTTCGTCAGCTCGATCATGGAGCACAACCGGCCGTTCTTCGCGGCGCTGCGGCTGGAGAAGCTGCTGATGTTCGTCGCGGTCGGGCTGATCGTGATCGTCGCGGCGCTCGGCGTGGTCAGCACGCTGGTCCTGACCGTGACCCAGAAGCGGCGCGAGGTCGGGGTCCTGGTTGCGCTCGGGGCGACGCCGGCCGGGGTGATGCGGATCTTCGTCCTGCAGGGGCTCTCGATGGGCGTGCTGGGGACGCTGCTCGGCGCGCTGCTCGGCGTCGGGCTGTCGGTGGTGCTCGACCGCTTCCAGCTGATCCGTCTCGACCCCGGCGTCTACTACCTCGACCACCTGCCGTTCACGGTCCGGCCCGCCGACCTTGCGGCGATCGTTGGGGTCGCGGTGCTGGTCGCGCTGCTGGCGACGCTCTATCCGGCCTGGCGCGCCGCCCGTCTCGACCCGGTGGAGTCGCTGCGCCATGAGTGACCGGGGGCTGGTGATCGAGGTGGCCGGGCTTGCCAAGAGCTACCACCGGGCGGGCCGCGGCGAGGCGGTGCGGGTCCTCGACGGGGTCGACCTGGCGGTCGGCCCGGGCGAAAGCGTGGCGATCCAGGGGGAGTCCGGGACCGGCAAGACGACCCTCCTGAACCTGGTGGGGGCCCTCGACCGGCCGGACGCCGGCACGCTGCGCTGCCGCGGCCGGGAACTGCCTCGCGAGCCGGCCGAAAGGGCCCGCTGGCGCCGCACCGAGGTGGGGTTCATCTTTCAATTCCATGGGCTTCTCCCCGAGTTTTCGGCGGCCGAAAACGTCGCCCTGGCCGGCCTCGTGGCCGGCCACCCGCGGCGCGACGCGCTCACCCGGGGGCGCCAACTCCTTGACCAGATGGGGCTCTCGCACCGCGCGGAGCACTTCCCCGACGAGCTGTCGGGGGGGGAGCAGCAGCGGGTCGCGGTGGCCCGCGCCCTCTTCGGGCACCCCGCGGTCGTGCTGGCCGACGAGCCGACCGGCAACCTCGACCCTCGGACCGGCGACCGCGTCCTGGACGCGCTGTTCGAGCTCCAGCGCCGGCAGGGGTTCGCGCTCCTGGTCGCGACCCACAGCGCCCGGCTGGCCGGGCGGTGCGACCGGGTCGTGCGCCTGGTCGACGGT
>JALOKP010000238.1 GCA_025456425.1 Acidobacteriota bacterium
CGTCCCCGAGCCGTTCGCCGGGCTGACGCTGGTCCTGCCGCTCGACGACGAGCTGAAGTTCGTCGAGCTGATGAAGGCGCAGGGGGATCGGGTCGCGGCGGTGATCCTGGAGCCGATCCCGGCCAACAACGGCCTGCTGCTGCAGCGCCGCGAGTTCCTGGAGACGCTGCGCCGCGTGACCGAGCGCCACGGCGCGCTCCTGATCTTCGACGAGGTGATCTCCGGCTTCCGGGTCGCCGCCGGCGGCGCGGCCGAGCACTACGGGATCCGCCCCGACCTCGCGACCTACGGGAAGGTGATCGGCGGCGGGCTGCCGGTCGGGGCCTTCGGCGGTCGGGCCGACCTGATGGCGCACCTCGCGCCGCTCGGGAAGGTCTACCAGGCAGGGACGCTCTCCGGGAACCCGGTGGCGATGGCCGCCGGCCTGGCGGCGCTGACCGAGCTGCAGGAATCGAAAGGCTGGGCCCGGCTCGAGCAGTTGGGGGCCGCACTCGAGGCGGCGCTGGTGCCGGTGCTGGCGCGCTCGCCCGTGCCGGTCGGCTTCACCCGCGTCGGCTCGATCTTCTGGCTGCCGATGCAGGCCGGCGACCCGCCCCGCTCGGCCGAGTGCATCGCGCCGGGCGCGGCCGAGGTCTACCGCAAGGTCTTCCACGGCCTGCTGGCGCGGGGAATCGCGATGGCGCCCTCGGCCTACGAGGTCGGCTTCCTCTCGACCGCGCACACCGACGCGCACCTCGCGCGGCTGGCCGACGCCCTGGCCGGCGCGCTGGCCGACGCGGCGGCGTAGCGGCGACCGGCGGTGGCGATCCGGCGGCGGTTCGACCCGACGCGGGCCCTGCAGTGGGGCTTCGTCGTCCTGCTGTCGATCGCCGCCGCGCAGGTCGTCTGGTGGATCCTCGACGAGGTGCGGCACACCCAGAAGCTGCACGACGCGCTGATCGCGGAGTACGAGGTGGAGGTCCAGGCCGCGCGCGCGATGCTCGACCGCGGCACTCCGGCGACCGAGGTCAGCGACCTGTTCCCGCAGGTCGTCTTCTCGAGCGGGCCGGAGCGAGTGGCCGTCAACCCGCGCGCGCTGGCCGAGCTGGACGACGACCGGATCCGCCGGCTGCGCCGGATCGGCTGGGAAGGGGCCTTCTTCCTGCTGGTGCTCGTCGCGGCGATGGCCGTTCTGGCGCAAGCGCTGCACCAGGACGCGCAGCTCCGGCGCCGGCAGCAGAACTTCCTCGCCGCCGTGACCCACGAGTTCAAGAGCCCGCTGGCCAGCATCAAGCTCTCGGCCGAGACGATCGCCTTGCGCGATCCGCCCCCGGACAAGCGGCGAGCCCTGGTCGAGCGGCTGCTGGCCGACATCGACCGGCTGGACGCGATGATCGGCAACATCCTCGACACCGCGCGGCTGGAGGAAGGGCGCGTGCAACTCCAGCCCGAGCGGGTCTCGCTCGCCGCGGCGGTCCGTGCCCTGGCCGAGGAGGTCGGGCCGCGGGCGGCGGCGGCGGGGGTCGCGTTCACGGCCGAGGCCGCGCCCGAGCTGGAAGTTCAGGCCGACCCGATCGCGCTGCGCACGGTGCTTCGCAACCTGGTCGACAACGCGATCAAGGCGACCGTCGCCAACGGCGGCGGCTCGGTCCGCCTCGAGGCCGGAAAGTCCGGGGCGTTCGTCCGGATCGCGGTCCGCGACACCGGCGTGGGGTTTGCCGCCCCCGAGTCCCACCGGCTGTTCGAGAAGTTCTACCGGCCGGGGGACGAGCTGCGCCGCAAGACGCGCGGCTCGGGGCTGGGACTCTACATCGTGCGGCGCTTCGTCGAACTGGAGCACGGGCGGGTCTCCGCCCACAGCGACGGGCCGGGGCAGGGGGCGGTCTTCACCGTGCTCTGGCCGGCGCCCAGGGGAGAACGGGCATGAGCGGCGAGAGCGCGCGGATCCTGGTGGTCGAGGACGAGGCCCACCTGGCGGCGGGGATCCGCGAGAACCTCGAGCTGGAGGGCTACGCGGTCGAGGTCGCCGGCGACGGCCTGGAGGCGCTGGCGCGGATCCGCGACGGCGGGCTCGAGCTGGTCGTGCTCGACGTGATGCTGCCCGGGATGGACGGCTTCACGGTCTGCGAGACCATCCGCGCCGAAGGGAACGAGGTCCCCGTGCTGTTCCTGACGGCGCGCACGACGGCCGACGACCGGGTCCACGGCCTCGAGGCCGGCGGCGACGACTACCTGCCGAAGCCGTTCCACCTGAAGGAGCTGCTGCTGCGGATCGCCGCGATGCTGCGGCGCCGCACCTGGTACGGCGTGCTCCCGACCGCGGGGGCGGAGGTCCGCTTCGGCGGCAACCTGGTCGACTTCCGGACGATGAAGGGGAAGTCCTGGGACGGGGCCGAGGAGCTGCTGACCCAAAAGGAGGCGATGATCCTCAAGGCGCTCGCCGAGCGCCCCGGAGAGGTCGTCTCGCGCGAGGAGATCCTGGAGAAGGTCTGGGGCTACGAGATCTTCCCGTCGACCCGCACGATCGACAACTTCATCGTGCGCCTGAGGAAGCGCTTCGAGCGCGACCCGGAGTCCCCGCGCCACTTCCACACCGTGCGCGGGATCGGCTACCGGTTCACGCCGGAGCCGGAGGGATGATGTCCGACACGCTGTTCATGCGGGCCTTCCGCGGCGAGACGACGCCGCGCCGCCCGCTCTGGATCATGCGGCAGGCGGGGCGCTACCTGCCGGAGTACCGCGCGCTCAAGGAGAAGCACTCGTTCGAGGAACTGTGCGCCCGGCCCGAGCTGGCGGTCGAGGTCACGCTCCAGCCGCTGCGCCGCTTCCCGCTCGACGCGGCGATCGTCTTCGCCGACCTGGTGACGCCGCTACCGCCCCGTCCGCGAGGCGGCGGACGTCGACCGGCTGCGCGACCCGGACCCGGCACAGATCGCGCCGGCGACGATCGAGGCGCTGCGCCTGCTGAAGCGCGAGCTGGGCGGGAGGATCGCCCTGCTCGGGTTCGCCGGGGCGCCCTGGTCGCTGGCGGCCTACATGACCGTCGGCGGCGGCAAGGAGGGGTTCCCCGCGCTGCGGGCGATGGCGGCCGGCGATCCGGCGCTGCTCGACCGGCTGCTGGGGAAGCTGGCGCGGCTCTCGGCGGCCTACGCGATCGAGCAGCACCGCGCCGGCGCCGACGCCGTCCAGATCTTC
>JALOKP010000028.1 GCA_025456425.1 Acidobacteriota bacterium
GAGCGTGGTCGACGGGCTGATCGCCGCCTCGTTTCCGCCCTGCAAGGGCGGCTTCATGGCCACGAACTGGCACCGGCCGCTGGCCGAGTGGGAGCGGCTCTTCCGCGGCTGGATGGAGACGCCCGAGCCGCGCGCGCTGATCGAGGCCGCCAACTTCTTCGACTTCCGTGCGGTCGGGGGCGCGCTCCCGCTCGACCCGCTGGCCGAGATCCTGCTGTCGGCCGGACGCGAGCGGATCTTCCTGGCGCACCTGGCGCGGGCTTCCCTGATGTTCGAGCCGCCGCTGGGGCTGTTCCGGCAGGTCAAGGAGGCAGAGGACGGCGTCGATCTCAAGCGCGGCGGGATCGTTCCGATCGTCTCGCTGGCCCGGCTCTACGCGCTCGAGGCCGGGGTCCAGGCGCGGCCCACGCTGGAGCGCCTGCCCGGAGCCGCGGAGGCCGGGGTCCTGAGCCGCGAGGGTGCGGAAACGCTGGCCGAGGCATTCCGGTTCCTGCTGCGGATCCGGCTCCGGGCGCAGGTCAAGGCGGTCCGCGCCGCCCGCCCGCCCGGGAACAGCGTTCAGCTGGGCGACCTCTCGGCCCTCGAGCGGACCCACCTGAGGGAGACCTTCCTGGCGATCCGCGAGCACCAGCAGGCCACCGCGCTGAACTATGCCGTCTCGAGGATCTCCTGATGTTCCGGCGCTCTCCCGCGTGGGACGATGTGACCTACGTCGCACTCGATCTCGAGACCTCGGGCCTGCGTCCGAAGTTCGACGAGATCATCGCGGTCGCGACGATCCCGGTCCGTGCCGGCGTGATCCGCTACGGCGAGCGCTTCTACAGCCTCGTCCGGCCGCCGGATCTGGTGACGCTGTCGGCCGATGGGATCGGTGCCCACCACATCCTGCCTTCGGAACTGGCCGACGCGCCGGCCCTGGCGGAACTTCTCCCGGCGATCGACGAACGATTGCGCGAGGGGGTCCTGCTGCTGCACTTCGCCCATCTCGACCTGGGTTTCCTCAAGGACGCCTACCGGCGTGCCCGCCGCGACTGGCCGAAGCCCCGGGTCGTGGACACCGTCAAGCTGCTGCTGGAGCTTTCGCACCGGCAGCAGCGATTCTCCCCCCATCCCGTTCCGCCGAGGACCTTACTCCCCGTGGCCCGCCTCGAGTTGGGACTTCCCCCCTACCGCCACCACCACGCGCTCTCGGACGCGCTGGCGACGGCGGAGTTGTTCCTCGTGCTGCGGGCGCGGCTGGGGGCCCGCACCCTGCGCGAGTTGAGTTAGCGGAGGCTGCAAACCGGAGGAAGAAGGAGGAGCCCGTGGGAAAGACCGTGCATCAGATCCTGGAGTCGGCACCGTTCAAGGAACTCGTGAGGAAGAAGTGGGTCATCTCGATCATCCTGACGCTCCTGCTCTTCGTCGTGTACTACGGCTACATTCTCCTGATCGGCTACAACAAGCCGCTCATGGCGGAGAAGATCGGTACGGGCGCGACCACGAAGGGGATCCCGCTCGGCGTGCTGACGATCCTCGGCGCCTGGGTGCTCACCGCAATCTACGTCGTGTGGGCGAACAAGGTCTACGATCCCGAAGTGAAGCGCCTTCGGGACGAACTGCATAAGTAGGCGGGGAGGAAGCCATGCAGAATCCAGCCGCTCCCGCCGCCCAAGCCGCCACCGATGCTGCGACGAGCTCGCTCGGCGCGCCGACCGCGTCCGCGATCTTCTTCTTCTTCGTCATCGTCGTCCTGACGCTCGCCGTCACCTACTGGGCCGCCAAGCGGACCAAATCGACCAAGGAGTTCTACGCCGCCGGGCGCAGTGTCAGTGCGTTTCAGAACGGCCTCGCGCTGGCCGGCGACTACATGTCGGCCGCGTCGTTCCTGGGGATCGCCGGGATGGTGGCCCTCAAGGGGTATGACGGCATGATCTACGCCACCGGCTGGCTAGTCGGCTGGCCGGCGCTGATGTTCCTGATCGCCGAACCGCTGCGCAACCTCGGCAAGTACACCTTCGCCGACGTCGTCGCGTTCCGGCTGCGACAGGGCCCCGTCCGCATCGCCTCCGCGGTCGGCGGCATCCTGACCGTGATCGCCTACACGATCGCCCAGATGGTCGGCGCCGGGAACCTGATCAAGCTGATGTTCGGTATCGACTACAAGCTGGCGGTGGGCATCGTCGGCCTCGTCATGCTGGCCTACGTGCTCTTCGGCGGCATGATCGCCACGACCTGGGTCCAGATCATCAAGGCCGTCCTGCTGCTCTGCGGCGTGACGCTGCTGATGCTCATGGCGATGTCGCACTTCGGCTTCAGCCCGGGGAACCTCTACCAGGCGGTGTCGGACAAGGTGGGCCAGGCCGCGCTGGAGCCCGGAGGCCTGGTCACCAACCCGATCGACGCGATCTCGCTGGGATTGGCCTTGATGTTCGGCCTGCTCGGCCTGCCGCACATCCTGATGCGTTTCTACACCGTGCCGGATGCCAAGGCCGCACGCACCTCGGTGCTCTACGCGACCGGATTCATCGGCTACTTCTACATCATCATCCCGCTCGTCGGCTTCTCGGCCTCCGTGCTCGTCGGGCGCGACATCATCAAGAAGTACGACGCAGGCGGGAACATGGCCGCGCCGCTGCTGGCCGAGCAACTGGGCGGGACGCCGTTCCTCGGCTTCATCGCGGCGGTCGCCTTCGCAACGATCCTGGCCGTGGTGGCCGGACTGACGCTGGCCGGCGCCTCGGCCTACTCGCACGACATCTTCGTGTCGGTGATCAAGAAGGGTCAGGCGACCGAGCAGCAGCAAGTGCGTCAGGCGAAGATTGCCACGATCGTGTTTGGCGTCCTCGCCGTGCTGATGGGGTTCCTGTTCGAGGGTCAGAACGTCGCCTTCATGGTGGGGCTGGCGTTTGCGATCGCCTGCAGCGCGAACTTCCCGGCGCTGCTGCTGTCGATCGTGTGGAAGAAGTTCACGACGCAGGCGGCGTTCTGGTCGATCGTGACGGGCGCCTTCCTGGCAGTCTTCCTGATCGTCATCAGCCCGACGGTCTGGGTGGACGTCTTCAAGAACAAGGAGGCGATCTTCCCGCTCAAGAACCCGGCGATCGTATCGATGACCGCCGCATTCATCGTCGCCATCGTCGTTTCGCTGCTGACGAAGGAGCAGACGGCGGAGGAGATGTTCGAGGACGAGAAGCTCCGCGCGTACCTGGGCGTCGGGGCCGAGTAACCGGGCCTGCCGGGGGGGCGCGCCGCGCGCGCCCCCCCGGACCCGCTCCGAAGGGGCCGCCGTTGAACCCTCGCGCGATCGTCCTGACTGGCGCCTCGGGCTTCATCGGCCGCCACTTCCTGGAGGCAGTCGCGGGTGAATACCGGGTCTTCGCGATTGCGCGCCGCTCGCAGGCCCTGTGCGGCGCTCCCGTCCATCCCGCAATCCACTGGATCCAGGTCGACCTGACGCGTGAAGCCGACACGCTCGACGCCTTCCGGAGAATCGACGCCGCCGGCGGCGCCGACGCCGTGCTGCACCTGGCCGGTTACTACGACTTCACCGGCCAACCGAGCCCGCAGTATGGCAGCGTCAACATCGACGGGACGCGGCACACCCTGCTCGGGGCCCGGCTCGCCGGAATCCCGCGCTTCGTCTTCGCCAGTTCGGTCGCGGCCTGCGGGTTCCCGCGCGCGGGGACGGTTCTGACCGAGGCCTCGGCCCCCGACGGCGACACCCCCTATGCCGAAAGCAAGCGCGCGGCCGAGCAACTGGTCGCGGGCGCGGCGGCGGAGTTCCGGACCGGAATCGTACGCCTCGCCGCGATCTACTCGGACTGGTGCGAGTACGAGCCGCTGTTCCGCTTCCTCGAGACCTGGCTCTCGCCCTCGGCCCTGCGCGCGGTTCTGGCGGGCTGCGGACTCTCGGCAGTCCCCTATCTGCACTTGCGCGACACGGTCGACTTCTTCCGGAGGCTGGTGTCCCGGCTCGACCGGCTCCAGCACGAGGTCCTGCTTGCCAGCCGCGACGGGGCGACGACGCATCGCGAGCTGTACGAGGCCGCCACCGCCGCGCACTACGGTCGCCGCCGGCCGGCGATCTATCTGCCGAAGCCGCTCTGCTGTGCCGGCCTCGTGCTGCGGCAGATCCTGGGCCGGGCACTCGGAACGCAGCCGTTCGAGCGGCCCTGGATGGGCCGGATGATCGACAAGCGACTCGCGGTCGGCGCCGGAGAGACCCGGGCCTGGCTGGGCTGGTCGCCACGGGAGCGGCTCTCCATCGTCCGCCGAATGCCGTTCCTGGTGCAGAATCGCAAGTCGCACTCGACGGAGTGGCACCGCCGCAACCACGCCGCCCTGCGCCGCGAGCGGCTGCACGAGAACCTGCTGATTCACCGCGCTCTCGAGCAGCGCGAGCCGGAACTGGTGGCGCGCTTCGCGGCCGATCTCCCCACGCTGCACGGCGACCCGCACGCCGCGCTGCTCGAGGGGCTGCTGGAGTCGCTGCGGCTGGCCGACAAGGGGGTCTTTGTCGCCGCCAGCCGGGGCTACGCGGAGTTGCGGCGCGGGCAGGGGGCCGCGGAGCCGGAGGTGGCGCGGGCGCTCGTTCGGCTCGGGGAGATCTGCCGCGAGGTGGCCCTGCCCCACGGTGTGGGCGAGGCCTGGCAGGACGCCCTTCGCGACCATGTCGAAATGACGATCAGCTTCGGGATCGACGCGGTCGAGGAGGCCTTCGAGGAGCCGTAGGCCGGTCCGGCGACGCGCGACGCGGTGGCACCCGCCGCGGCTACGCGGGCCGACTCGCCGAGCCCTCCGGCGGATAGGAGAGCGTCCCTTCGAGCGCCCCGATCTCTCCCTCCGCGAAGTCGGGGAACGGGAGCTCCCCCTGGCGACGCCAGCCCTCCACCTGCGCCTCCGCCGCCTGCGTCCGCGCCGCGTCCAGCCCCGCGTCGCGGCCGAAGTACAGCGTCTGGGAGGGGAAGGCGAAGCCGCTGCCCGACGCGCCGACGATGTCCATCACGCGCAGGAAGACGTCCTCGCGCACCGCCGTGAAGGCTGGGAAGTCGGTCGTCCTGACGAAGCAGAAGATCTCGACGTCGAGCGAAGAGGGGCCGAAGTTGATGAAACGCACGCGGGCCTGCTCACGGTCGATCATCGGGTGGGAATAGAGCAGGCGGCGCAGCTCGGCCAGCAGCCAGCGCAACTGGTCGGGGGTCGTCTCGTAGCGCAGGTTCAGGACCTGGTAGAGCCGGATCCGGTCCCGTGCGCCGAAGTTCTCCAGGAACTCGGTCGAGAACTGGGCGTTCGGCACCGAGACCACGGTGCGGTCCACGGTCCTCAGCCGCGTCGAGCGCAGGCCGATGTCCTCGACCGTGCCCTGGAAGGCCCCGACCTTGCAGAAGTCGCCGACCCGCACGGGCTGGTCGAGGACGACGGAAACGCCGCCGAAGAGGTTCTCGATCGTCTTCTGCGCGGCGAAGGCGATGGCCAGCCCGGCCACCCCCGCGCCCGCCAGCAACGCCGTGACGTTGAAGCCGTAGTTCTGGGCGAGGAGCATCGCGGCCAGCAGCAGCAGCGCGACCTTGGCCCCGCGCCGCAGCATCGGCACCAGGCTCAGCATGCCGCGGTTGCCGGCGGCGCGGTAGTTCGCCTCGGCGTGCGTCGAGAAGGTGTCGATCAGCCGCAGCAGGAACCAGACGAAGGCCACCGCGGCGAGCAGGCCGAGCAGGAATCCGACGCGCCGCTCCGCGATCACGGAGAGCGAGAGGTACCGGCTCCCCAGGCCGAACAGCAGCAATGCGAGGTAGAGCCGGAGCGGCGGCCCGAAGGCGACGAGCACGTCGTCGTCGATCCGGTTGACCGAGAGCGCGACCAGCCGCCGGAGGGGCGAGCGCAGCGCCAGCGCGATGAAGCGCGCGGCGATCCACGCGGCCGCCGCGAGCAGGACGATCCCGGCCCACTGCCAGAGGGTCGAGTTGAAGATCCGCTTGGTGAGCATGAACTCGGGCAGCACCCGGTCGAGCCAGGGGTAGCCGTGCTCCTCGTACAGCGCGTCGATGACCGCCACGGTGGGGGCCGCGAACAGCCACCTCGCGTCCGGCTCCTCGCCGAGCCGCTCGAGGAGCACGCGGGCCTCCGCGCCCTGGAGCGGGAGGTTGCCGATCAGCTCGACCCGCTCCGGCTGGCCGTCGTCCTCGGCCCCGGCGGGGTCGTCGCTCAGCGTCTCGGGGTCGATCCAGAGGAACTGGTCCAGCACGAACTTGAAGCGGCGCGCGAGGACCGGGCCCTGCTGCGCGCGCGCTTCGGGCGGCAGCTCGGACAGGTCGAGGAACTCGGCGGCCCGCGCGTAGTTACCGGCCCGCGAGGCGGCGACGAAGCCGACCATCGCCCGCCGTGGCGTCGAGCGATCGTCGGGGTCGAAGCGGTAGGGGAGGAGGCGCTTCAGCCCGAGCTGCTTCTTGAGCGTCTCCGGGGCGGGGGCCGGAGAGCCGTCGGCGGCCGGATCCGCTTCGGCGCCGGCCGCCGGTCGGGGGAGCGGCAGACCGGGGACCTGCGCGGCCGCGGGGCGGGTCGCGGGGCCGACCGCGGCCAGGGCCACGCCGAGCGCGAGAAGGGCACGGGGAAGCGGCCGGGAAGGGCGGAACATCGACGGATCTCCTCGGGGAGGGGTGCGCGGAGCCCCCGGATTCTGGTGCAGGGGCGCAGGGCGGTCCAGCCCGGCGGGCGCCGCCTCGGGGCGCTGCTCCCGGGCCGGGAATCGGGGAGTTGTCGCCAGAAATTCACGTTGAACCACGAGCGTGATGTTCAATTCCGCCCTACATTCTCCTGCGATGACCCAGCTCACGCTCAACCTGGAAGACGACCTGCTGGACGGGCTGGCCGAACTCGCCGCGACGGTGGGGACCACCCTCGAGGCGCTGGTGCCGACGATCCTCCGCGACACCCTCTTCGGCGAAGAGGTGCCCCCGGCGTGCGACCTCACGCTCGCCGGGTGGTTCGATCGCGAGGCGACGGAAGTCGACCTCACCGGTTCGCTGCCGCTCTTCGGCCGGTCCTGACCCGTCCCGTTCCGCCGTCCGCGCCCGGATTCCCGCGGCGCGGCGCTCGTCGCGCGCCTTTCTCCCCCCTTTTCGTCCCCCCGCCCGGGCGCGCCGCCGCCGCCCCGGCAAGAAGGGCTAGGATGCGCCCGCCCGCCGGGAGCGGATCCCGGCCGCGGGGCCGCCCTGACGCCCCGCCACGAGGACCCCGTGAGAGGACGAGACCCGCAGGTCGCCCGCGCCCCCCGGCGCCGGGGACGGCCGCTCGCCGCCGACGCCGACCGCTACGAGCTGTACCAGAGGTCGGTTCAGAGCCCCGAGTTCGACATCGCCCTGATGACCCGGATCTACCGGACGCACAACGGCCGGCCGCCGCTGCGGCTGCGCGAGGACTTCTGCGGTGCGGCGGCCCTGGCCTGCGCCTGGGCCGCGTCGCGGCCCGACCGCAGCGCTTTCGGGATCGACCTCGATCCCGAGCCGCTGGCCTGGGGCGCGCTGCACAACCTGCGGGCCCTGCCGGCCGCCGCGCAGCGCCGCGTTCAACTGGTGCAGGGGGACGTGCGGACGGTGCGCACCCCCAGGGCGGACCTGGTGGCCGCGCACAACTTCTCGTTCTTCATCTTCCGCGAGCGGGACCAGCTCCGGGAGTACTTCCGCGCGGCGCGCCGCCAGCTCGCGGAGGGCGGGCTGCTCATGCTCGACGTGCTGGGCGGCTCCGACACGCAAACGGAGGACCGCGAGGAGGTCCGCCGGATCGGCGGCGGGGTGCGTTACGTCTGGGAGCAGAAGCGCCACGACCCGATCAACAACCGGGCGGTCTTCGCGATCCATTTCTCCTTCAAGGACGGCAGCCTGCTGCGGGACGCCTTCACCTACGACTGGCGGATGTGGTCGATCCCCGAGCTGCGCGAGCTGCTGGCCGAGGCCGGCTTTGCCTTCAGCGAGGTCTACTGGGAGGACGCGGACGGGGACACCGGCGAGGGGAGCGGGGTCTTCCGTCGCCGCAATCAGGCCCCGGCCGAGGGCTGCTGGATGGCAGTGATTGCCGCCGGCACGCTTCCGCCGGGCCGCGGCGCCGCGCGAAGAACGGGGACGAAGACCGCGAAATCGGGCAAGGCTGCCGGTCGAAGCCCGCGTGTCCGGAGCGATCTCTTCGATCACCTCTTCGGGGGGAACAGCCGATGACGGTGCATCCCGCCGATGGCACCGCGCGCGACCTCGCGGAGGGGCTGAAGGTCCCCCTGCGTGAGCGCGAGCAAGCTGCCGGGCGCAATAGCGGGATCGAGGAGTTCAGCGACACCGAGCAATTGACTGCGGGGGTGACAGGTCGCAGACGCGTGCCGTGCGGGTAGCGGCGATAGGAAACGGGGCCGGTGTCAGCCGACCCCGTTCTTCTCGTAAAGGAGCGCTAGAGACAGCACCGGCTATTACTTGGGCTTGCTGACCGGCTTGCAGGATCCAGAGCCCTTGACCACCCCGCAGCCGTCCTTGCAGGTGGCGGTTGCCTCGTTGGTGCCGTCGGTACAGGTCATATCGATCTTATCGTTCGGATCGCAGCCGCCGAGAGTTGACCCCGTCGAAACCTCGTAGTTCTTATCCGTGCACTCAAGTGTGCTTGTCGCGCTAGTGTAGACGGGCGGGTTCCAACCGAGGGGAACAACCAGACAGAACCCCTGGCCGGCAACCACTCCGCAGCCAGTCGAGCTTTGGGCGGACGAGCTATTGCCCCCGGGAGCGGTGCATTGCATCCCACCGTTCGTCGGAGTGCAGCTTCCACCAGGGACGCCAGGCGACAGCGCGTAGAGAGTGCCACTGGCACCCTGATACACGACAAAGGGGATCGGGGCGGCAGCAGCAGCCAACGAAAGCGACGCGAGTGCCAGGAGGATGAGAACCACCAGTCTCTTCATCGGAACTTCTCCTCTCTGCGTTGCGTTGCAGCGGATAGGCGGTCATGCCCATGTCGCATCGCGGGCTCAGTGTGGCAGCGGCGGGCTCCATGCCCACCTCCCCGCGTACGGCTCTCCGGACCGCCATGAACCGCTCACTAGAAGGAAGTGAAACATCGTCCTAAGTCTTTTGCAAAACAGATAGTAGGGAATCGATTATTCGTCTATTTGGAACTATGATCGACCCCATGGAATGGCTCAACTACCACCACCTGCTGTACTTCTGGATGGTCGCGAAGCACGGAGGAATCGCCCGCGCGGGCGAGCAGTTGCGCCTGAAACCCCCAACGCTCTCGGGGCAGCTGCGCCAGCTCGAGGATGCGCTCGGGGAGAAGCTCTTCGCACGCCAGGGACGTCGCCTCGTCCTGACGGAAACCGGCCGGGTCGTCTACCGCTACGCCGACGAGATCTTCTCCCTGGGCCGTGAGATGCAGGACACGGTGAAGGGGCGTAGGACACCGGCGGGCTTGCGCCTCCGCGTGGGCGTGGTCGACATCATGTCGAAACTGCTGGTGCTGCGACTGCTCCAGCCGGCCCTGTCGATCCCGGAGCACCTGCGCGTCGTCTGCCACGAGGGCCGGCTAGAGCAGCTGCTGGCCGCGCTCGCCGTCCACGAACTGGACGTGATCCTGTCCGATGCGCCCACATCGTCGAACATCGGCGTGCGCGCGTTCAACCACCTCCTCGGCGAATGCGGGACCTCGTTCTTCGCTGCGGGCGCGGTGGCGAAACGGCTTGGCGGCGCCTTCCCCCGGCGCCTCGACGGGGCGCCGTTCCTGCTTCCCGCCCAGCACACCTCGCACCGTCGCTCCCTCGACAGCTGGTTCGAGGCGCAGGGAATTCGTCCCGAGATCGTGGGGGAGTTCGATGACAGCGCTCTGCTCAAGGCATTCGGGGCTGCGGGCGTCGGCGTCTTCGCTGCCCCGTCGGCGATCGAGCGAGAGGTCGCACGCCAGTACGGCGTGCGTGTCCTCGGCCGGACCGACGAGATCCTCGAGCGCTTCTACGCGATCTCGGCCGAGCGCCGTCTGAAGCACCCGGCTGTCGTGGCGCTGTCCGACGCGGCCCGAACGAGGGCGTTCGGCTGAGGTCGGGCTGCGCGGCGCACCAAACGGCTCGTCCCGCCGGGCGGCGCGCAGCTCCGCGGTCGCGATCGCTTCCGGCGTGTAGGCCTGGCGCATCCGCTGCGCGTTGTCGACGACGGTCCCGTCCGACCAGCGGTCGAGCCCTCCCCCCGGGAGCACCACCATCCCGGCGAGCGCGGCGGCGGGATCGGCCTGGATCTCCTCGAACGAGAGGATGCGGCCGCCCACGCGGAAGTAGCCGGCGTAGGTGACGTCGAAGTAGTGCCAGCCGCCGTCGTACCAGACCAGCGCCGCCGAGTGGGCCGAGGGGCCGAAGCGCGCGAAATCGAGCCGGGCCGCCCGCAGCCCGGCCCGGCGGGCCAGTTCGACGAAGGCCCCGGCCCGCTGGCCGCAGAGTCCGCGGAGCGGCGGGACGGGGGCGTCGGGACCGGCCGGCTCGTTCGAGGCGTTGGCGGCGACCCAGGTCGCGATCGCGACGGCTTTCGCCTCGTCGCTCATCCCGGGAAGCAGCCGCGGGGCCACCGCGGGCCAGGCCCGCTCGGCCTGCGACGGCCGCGGCGGCGGGGCCGCGGGCTCCGGCCGACCGCAGGCGGCGCCGGCGCCGAGGGCGATCAGCAGGAGGACGCGCGCCGCCCTTCCGGGGCGCCCGCCCGGAGCCCCCTGAACGCGTTCATTCCGAGCCTCCATGCGAAACGAACTTAACGCACCGCGGACGGTGCGTGCCCGAAATCCCCCTTACTGGTTGCGAAACCCGGTAACGCCCCGTATACGGGGAGAACTGAGCCACCCCCTCCCCCGTGGAGATGAAGGACGCCCGATGAAGCGTGCTCTCGCCCCTGCCCTGAGCCTCCTGCTGGCCGCCCTGTTCGTCGTTCCCCCCGCCCTCGCCCTCGTCCCCCGCGCGGAGACGAACCGCTTCGACCCCAAGGCGCTCGAGTCGCCCGGGATCGTGCTGGCCGTCCGCGCCGTGCCGCTGCTCGAGCTGCCCGCCTCCGACGCGCTGCGCCAGGGCTGGGAGCAGTTCGCGGCGGGCCACGGGGGCTGGACCGTGACCGTGGACCAGCGCTCGGGCCTCCCGACGCTCGCCTTCGGCGCCGGGATCCCGTGGCTCGACGGCAGCGAGGCGGAACCGCTCGCAGCCCTCGAGGCGAAGGCCCGCGCCTTCCTCGCCGAGAACCGGATCCTGCTGGGCGAGTGGTCCGAGCAGCTCGTGTTCGACGCGGCGGCCTCCGGCCGCGCCTCGGACTCGCTGTGGCTCGTCACCTTCCGGCAGGCTGCGAACGGCGTCCCGGTCGACGGCGCGCGCTTCGACTTCCACGTCGTGCAGGGGAAGCTCGTCGCGTTCGGCGTCGAGCGCTGGGGCATGGTGCGCACCCGGACCGAGCCGCGTCTCGACGCCGCGGCGGCGAGCGAGCAGCTCTTCGCCTACCTCGAGGCGACGCCGGACGAGGTCGTGATGCACGGCACACCGGAGCTGCGGCTGGTCGTCGCCGACCCGCGCGGCGCGCGCAGCGGCGAGTGGGTCGGACGGCGCGGCGAAGGTGTGACGCACCTGCTGGTCTGGCGTTCTCGCTTCCACGTTCCGGGCGAGGCCGCGCGCTGGGCTGCCGACGTCGACGCGCTGACCGGCGCGGTCGTCGCGCTCCAGGACGAAGCCCACTACGACCGCGTCAAGGGCGGCGTCTTCCCGATCAGCTCGGACGGGATCGGGAGCGAGGGGGTCGAGCAGGCGGACATCCCCCTGCCGTTCGCCGACTTCTCGGTCAACGGCGCCCCGGCGCAGACCACCAGCGCGGGCGGCCTCTTCAACTGCGGCGCGCCCGGCTCGGCCGTCTCCACCCGCCTCGCCGGCCCCTACGTCGTGATCGACAACCTCTGCGGCCCGGTCAGCGAGACCGCGCTGTGCGGCGAGGACCTCGATCTGCAGAGCGGCCCGGCCGCAACCAACTGCGCCAGCCCCCCCGGCGCGTCGGCCGGCAACACGCGTGCCGCGCGCAGCGCCTTCTACAACGTCAACCGCAACGCCGAGCGCGCCCGAGCCTGGCTCCCGGACAACACCTGGGTGCGCAACCCGGTCGTGGTCAACGTCAACGTGAACAGCACCTGCAACGCCAGCTGGGGTGGCGAGCTCAACATGTACCGCGCCGGCAACGGCTGCCGGAACACGGCCGAGCTGCACGGCGTGCTGGTCCACGAGTGGGGCCATGGGATGGACCAGAACGACGGCGGCGGCTACGACAACTCGTCGGAAGGCTATGCCGACGTCGTGGCGGCGTTCGATTCGCGGATCTCGTGCATCGGCCGCGGCTTCGACGAGTCCAGCAACTGCAGCGGCTACGGCAACGCCTGCCTGAACTGTACGGGTGTACGCGACATCGACTGGGCGATGCGCACGGCGAACGCGCCGTCGACGCCCCAGGGCTTCCTCACCAACAACTGCGGCAGCGGCAGCGGGCCGTGCGGCAAGCAGGTGCACTGCGAGGGCCACGTCGCTTCCGAGGCGATGTGGGACCTGGCGGTCCGCGACCTGCCGGCCTCCGGGATGAGCCCGGCCTCGGCCTGGCAGCTGGCCGACCGGCTCTGGTTCCAGTCGCGCAAGGGCTCGGGCGGCAACGCCTACAACTGCGCGCTCCCCAGCTCCGACGGTTGCGGGACCAACAGCTGGTTCCACAAGCTGCGCGTCGCGGACGACGACGACGGCAACCTGAACAACGGCACACCGCACGCCGCGGCGATCTTCCAGGCCTTCAAGCGCCACAACATCGCCTGCGGCACCGCGGCGGACGCCTCCAACAGGAACTCCAGCGGCTGCCCGTCGCTGGCCGAGCCCTCGCTGGCGGTCTCGATCGACGGCGCCGGGCTTCGACTCGACTGGTCGGCCGTCCCCGACGCGGCGAAGTACCGCGTGCTGCGCACCGAGTTCGGCTGCAACAGGGCCCAGGTCCCGATCGCCGAGGTCCCGGCGGGCGTGACCAGCTTCGTCGACTCCGACGTCGCCGAGCTGCTCGACGTTTCCTACCGCGTGCAGGCGGTCGGCACGAACGCCGCGTGCGAGAGCCCGGTGTCGGTCTGCCAGACGACCTCGCTGCGCCCGCTGGCGGGCCGGGTCGAGTTCACCAAGGCCGCGTTCGCCTGCGGCCAGGGGCTGACGCTGCGGGTGGTCGACGGCAACGCCGGTGCGGGCCCGCTGACGGTCCGCGTCTGGTCCGACAGCGAGCAGGTTCCCGAACTGGTCACGCTGACCGAGTCGGCGCCCGGGTCGGGCCGCTTCGAGGGCACGATCGCGGCGGCGGCCGGCGCGCCCGTGGCGGGAGACGGCCAGCTGGCCTTCACGGGCGGCGACCAGCTCACCGCGGAATACGCCGATGCCAACCAGGGCAGCGGCGCGACCCAGGTCGTCGTCGGTACGTCCGTCGCGGACTGCGGCGTCGCGGCGCCGACGGCGGTCCGGGTGACCGACATCACCGACGCCTCGGCCACGATCCGCTGGACCACCGCGGAGGGGACGACCGGCCGCGTCGAGTGGGGCCCGACCGCCGCGCTCGGCAACACGACCCAGGACCCCAACCTGTCCACGGACCACGCCGTCGTGCTGAGCGGCCTGCCGGAGTGCGGGCGGATCTTCTTCCGCGTCGTCGCGATCGACCGCGCCGGCAACCAGACCGTGCTGAACGGCCCGGGCGGCCAGCCCTTCGCCTTCAATGTCGGGCGGATCCCGGGCCTCTTCCGCGACGACTACGAGGGGACCAACGCCTGGACGCTCGAGGGCGAGTGGCAGGTCGCGGCGCCGCAGGGGAAGGGGACCAACAGCCCCGATCCCGCAGCCGCCTTCAGCGGCAGCAGGGTGCTGGGCCACGACCTCACCGGCCTCGGCCTGCGGCCCGGCGACTACGAGAAGAGCGTCACGCAGCGCGCCATCAGCCCCGTTTTCAGCACGGCCGGAAAGACCGGGACGGAGCTCAACTTCCGCCGCTGGCTCAACGTGGCGCAGTACGCCACGGCCGCGGTCGACGTGCGGATCGGCGGCGGCGCGTGGCAGGAGGTCTGGAAGTACAACAACTCCTTCTTCGGACTGCGCGAGTCGGAGTGGAGCCAGCAGGTGATCAACATCTCTGCCGTGGCCGACAACAAGAGCAGCGTCCAGGTCGCCTTCCGGATGCAGGCCACCTCGCAGAACGCCAGCGCCGCCAGCTGGAACGTCGACCGCTTCGTCGTGCGCGAGGCGGCGGCGCCGTCGGGCGAGGCCTGCGGCGCCTGCGGCGGCGCGCCCAGCTTCGCCGGCCTGGTCGCCGCCACCGACTCCGACCCCTGCTCGGCGGCCGGCAGCGTCAACCTCTCCTGGGACGCGGCCCCGGCCTGGGGCACCGGCAACGGCGGGACCTACTCGGTCTACCGCGACACGGTGCCGAACTTCACCCCGAGCGCGGCCAACCGGATCGCCACCGGCCTCGCGGCGACGAGCTACGCCGACGCCGCGGTGGTCGACGGAGCGACCTACTTCTACCTGGTCCGCGCGGAGAACGACGAAGTCTGCGGCAGCGGCCCGGCCAACAGCGGCCTGGTCGACGGCAACACCGCCTACCGCGCCGTGACCCTGACCTCGTCCCAGTCGGCCCCGGGCGCGGTCGCCGGGCTGCGCCTGCAGCCGCCTCTCGGCGCCGACCTGCGCGCGACCTGGGACGACGTTCCGGGCGCCTCGTCCTACCGCCTCTACCGCTCGCTGCAGCCCCAGGAGCCGACTTTCACCAGCTCCCGCTCGAGCGACGCCTCGGCCCTCACCCTGGCCGGGGATGCCGGGGACGGCGCGACCTGGTTCTACAAGGTCCGGGCGGTCAACGCCTGCGGCCAGGAAGGTCCATAATCCCGACCGCTGCTGGGGGGCCGGCCGATCCGGCCGGCCCCCCTTTTCTTGCGCAGAAGGAGGGCCCCATGTCCGACCCGAACACTCCCCTGCCCCCGGAGGGCTGGGACGCGACGCAGTGGTACGAAGTCCAGCGCGGCGACTCGCTCTGGAAGATCGCGCAGCACTTCTACGGCGACGGCAGCCTCTACACCAAGATCTTCGAGGCCAACCGCGACGTCCTGAAAAACCCCGACCTGATCCATCCCGGCCAGAAGCTGCGGATTCCCTGAGGAGAGTTGCCGTGACCCTGAACACGCTTCGCAAGTCCGCCTGGATTGCCTGTCTCGCCGCAACGCTCGTGCTGTTCGCCGCGTGCAAGGACCTCAAGACCCCCGCCCAGCAGGCGCTCGACTCCGTCACCGCCGCGGTGAACTCGGTCACCGACGTCGCCTCGATCTACGCCCCGCAGGACCTCGCGGCGGTCCAGAACGCGCTGACCGGCCTGCAGCAGTCCTTCGGCCTGAAGGAGTACCAGAAGGTCATCGATGGTGTCCCGCAACTGACCGCGCAGGTCGAGGCGCTGAAGGGGACGATCCAGTCGCGCAAGGCGGAGTTGGGTACCTCCTGGAGCGCGTTGACGGCCGGTCTCCCGGGCGTCGTCGACGCGATCAAGGGGCGGGTCGACATCCTCGCGCAGGCGAAGAAGCTGCCGGCCGGAATGACCCCCGAGATGCTCGCCAGCGCGCAGCAGGGGCTGGCCGACATGACGGCGGCCTGGGGCGCGGCGACCGCCGCCGCGAACGCCGACAACCTCGTCGACGCCGTGGCCAAGGGGGACCAGGTCAAGTCGATGGCGGCGCAGGTGATGACGTCGCTCGGAATGCAGGTGCCGCCCGCGCTGGCGAACTGACGCTTCCTGAAGGGATCGACGGAGGGGCGCCTGCGGGCGCCCCGTTTCTCTTGTCGTCTCGCTCACGCCGGGTCCGATCGGGTGCCCGGCCGGGCCCCGGCTTGACGGGTGGGCGCTGCGCTGTACTTTCAGCGGGCGGGACCACAGCAGGGGAAATGATGAGACCGACTCCGTTCGATCGCGTGGGCGTCCTCGCCCTCGCGCTGATGTTCACTCTCGCTCTCGCTGAACTGCCCGCGGCAGCGGCCGGGGATCCGTCCAGCGCCGCATCGACGCTCCGCCGGCCCGAGTGGCGCGACCGCAGCGGCGCCGGCCGTGCCGTGGCGGCCGCCGATCCGGCCGTGACCGCGGGTGGGGCGCTCGAGCCCTCCACCCCGGACGGGCCGGCCCCCGACGCGGCTCCGTTCGCCGACCTTCCGGCCAACGAGATCGACGTTCAGGCCTCGATGCCGCGGGCCCCGGGCTTCGACCTGGGCCCGGTCGCATTCGGCCGCACGACCGGACAACTCTGCGTGCTGGAGATCGACAACCTGTCGCTCGTTTCGATCCGCTCGACCGACGGCGGCAAGACCTTCGCCGCCCCGGTGCTGGTCGCAGGCGGAACCGGTCAGCCCGACGTGCTGGCCTTCGCCGGCGCGCTGTCCTCAGGCGGCAAGCTCTACGTCGCCTACGTCGTGGCCGACCCGGCCGGAGGGCTGGGCCTGCGCTTCACGCGCACCACCGACATGGGACTGACCTGGGTCGCACCCGTCACGCTGGTGGCCGCGGGCGAGGCCAGCTTCAACGTCTCCGACGTCGCGATCGCGGCCGGTCCCGCCGACCGCGTCGCGGTGACCTGGCTCGGCGGCGGCTCGACCGATCCGTGGGTCCGCGGCAGCACCAACGCGGGCGTCTCGTGGAGTGCGGCGGTGCGCGTCGACGCCGGCGTGGCGGCCGGCACCTACCCGGCCCGCGACCCCGACATCGACATCGACGGCACCGGCAACGTCTACGTCGCCTACCTGCAGAATCGGGACGGCGCGACCAAGGTCTGGACGGCGCGCTCGCTCAACGCCGGCGCAACCTTCCAGCCCGAGGTGACGCTGGGGTCCGGCTCGGGCGAGGGGGCGGGCGCCCCCGAGATCGAGGTGACCAACGACGGCAAGATCCTGCTCGCTTTCTGGGACGGCGACCTGAACAACTACATCCGCGTGTTCCGCTCGACGAACCAGGGCTCCACCTACACCCAGGTCCTCAACCAGGACCTGGCCGCGCCCGACAACAAGCAGACCTTCGGCCCCTTCGTCTACAACTCCCCCGGGACCTCGGTCGTGCTGCTCGCCTTCGTCGATCCCTCGGGGACGGTCAAGCTGCATCGCTCGGCTGACTACGGCGCGACCTGGGGGGCATCCCAGACCATCACGACGACCGCGGTCCCCGCCGGCTCGTGGGGCGGCGTCCCCAGCCTGGGGGTCGCCCGCACCAGCGGCGGCAACTGGCTGATCGCCTGGACCGACGCCCGGATCGACGCCTACGCCGACCAGAAGAGCGACGTCTGGCTGCGCCGCTCCGGAAACGGCGGGACGGGCTGGGACGCGGAGAAGCGCGTCGACCTCGGCAGCACCGAAGGCGCCGCGCAGAGCGCGCCGCTCTCGATCACCGACACGCTCTCGAACGACGTCTTCCTGGCCTACGGCGACGCGCGCGACGACCAGCGCTCGCTCAACGTGTACTCCAACCGCTCGCTCAGCTCCCCGATCAGCTTCGCCGCCGACAAGCGGATCGACACCGACCCGCTCGCTGTCGACCCGCAGGCGTTCATCGACGTCTCGACCGCGACCGACGGCGCCGGCCGCGTCTACGTCGCCTTCGCCAGCGTCGGGACCGGGCCGTCGAGCGACATCTTCGTGGCCGCCAGCGATGACGGCGGCTTCAGCTACGAGGCCCCGGTTCGGGTGGGCGGCACGGCGGCCGGCCAGCGGATCGCGGGCGCCCCGGCGATTGCCGCCAGCTCCGACGGCCGGGTCTACGTGGCGTTCACCTTCGACACGGAAACGCAGCGGGAAGTGCGCTTCAATCGCTCGGCCGACTTCGGCAGCACCTGGCAGGCGAGCGACGTCGTGCTGGGCTCCTTCGCCACGCCACCCGGCAACTACGGCATCGATGGGATCCCGGGCCTGCAGTTGATCGCGCAGTCGGGCGGCACGATGTACCTGGCCTGGGCCACATTCGACAACGTCTCCCTGACGCGGTCGTTCAATGGCGGCGTCACGCTCGACACGCGCGACGTCGACCAGGACACGCGTGGCTTCAACCACTACCCGGCGCTCTGCGCCAACGGCAACCGGCTGGTGCTGGCGATGGTGGCGCCGGACAACGCGTTGGCGTGGTACAGCGTCTGGGCCACGACCAGCGACAACCGCGGCGACAACTGGTCGACGCGCGTCCAGTTGCGGCCGGAAGGGATCGGCCAGGACGGCTACTACCCGACCGTCGCCTGCGACGGCGGGACCGGCGCGGTCGCCGCCTGGTCCGACCGGCGGACCGGCCGTTACGCGATCCGCAGCTCCCGCTTCAACGGCACGAGCTGGTCCGGCGACACCGCCGTGCCCGGTCCCGCCGACGTCGAGAGCCTCTACCCGCAGGCCGCCTTCTCCAACGCCTCGACCGCGCTGGTGACCTGGATGGCGTCGTCGGGGAACGCGGTCTACTACAGCCGCTCGACCAACAGCGGCTCGAGCTTCGGTGCGCAGACCCGGCTCGACGCCGCGTCCGCGCGGCCGGACGCCGAGCTGGCGCTGCCGGGCGTCGTGACCGACCGGTTGGGCAACGCCTGGATCAGCTGGATCGACGAGAGCGCGGGGCGCGGCTCGATCCTGGTCCGGGCCTCGTCCGATCACGGAGCGAACTTCGGCACGGCGCGGCGGATCGACCGCCGGACGCCCCAGGGGGCGTACGTCAACCGCACCTTCTCCGGGAGCCGAGCCGCCGCCGCCGCCGGCACCGCCTTCTTCGCGTGGGCCGGCGAACGCCTCGCGGCAGGCGCCTACACCGTGCTCGCGAGCGCCTGGGACGCCGACGACCTCGACCGCGACCAGGCTGCGATCGGGACCGACTGCAACGACCTGGACCCGAGCGTGACGCGCGGACCGGTCGAGGTGGCCGGGGTGCGCGTCGCTCGCTCGGCGGCGCGTGCGCAACTGTCGTGGACCTCGCAGGATCCGACCGCCGGGACCGGCACCGTCTACGACCTGGTCACCGGCGACGTCGCGGCGCTGCGCAGCAGCAAGAGCTACGCCGGGGCGACCTGTCTGGCCGGAAACCTGCTCGACACGCCGTACGAGGACACGCGGACCGGGCCGTCCGCCGGGGCGTCGTACTACTACCTTGCGCGGGCGAAGAACAGCTGCGGCACCGCGACCTACGGGAACGCAGGGACCACGCCCGATCCGCGCGACACGCTCGACTCGTCGAGCCCCTGCCCGTAACGCGCCCCTCCGCGGACCGCATTCCACCAGGCCGGCCTCCGTGTCGGCCATGGAAGGGCTGCCCCCCGCCGTCTCGCACGCCAGCCACGTAACGGTGCGTGCTCAGGGACTTGTAGCGGCTCATGATCGCGCTCAGAGTCCGCACCGAATCGGCGCCGCCCGGCCGGGCGAGCGCCAGGATCGCGTGCAGGTGATCCGGCATGACGACGAGCGTGTCGATGCGGAGTCCGGCTTCGAATCTCTCCAGCTCGAGCAGCGTGTCGTGGATCATCCGCCCCGCGTCGGAAAGCGCGACGCCTGTTGCCTCGATTCACCCGAAGAGCTGAAGTCGCTCCTGGACGCAGAGCGTGACGAAGTACCAGCCGTCGAAACGGTAGTCATGGATGCACCAGCGCAGGCTCTTTCGGTCCCGGGGGAGGTCGGCCATGCCCGAACGATGAATCCCGCTCCGCGAGATGGCCCGCGTTCAGTGCGCAGGTCGTCCCGATCGCGGGAATCGCGGGCCGGGCCGGCACGGAGGCCGGCCCCTACCGCTCCTTCGTGGCGTACCCCTTGCGGCTCTTGTCGGCCGGGGGGCCGAAGGCCGGCTTCTGCGGCGGTCGTTCGGCCTGGAGCTGCAGGACCTCCGCAATGGCGCGGTCGAGCTGGGCGTCCACGCCGCGGGCTAGATCCTGCGGAGTGTTCTGCAGCTCGATGTCGGGGACCACGCCGCGGTTCTCGAGCCCCCAGCCCTGTCGCGTGTCCCACCACGCGAACTCGGGGTGCGTCACCGTGCCGCCGTCGACGGTCCGCTTGTCGCCACGGATCCCGACGACGCCGCCCCAGGAGCGCATGCCGATCACTGGGGCCAGCTTCCGCAACTGGATCGCCATCGGGAAGATGTCGCCGTCCGACCCCGCGAACTCGTTGGTGAGCACGACGAACGGGCCGTTGAGCACGGCCTGCGGGTAGGTCGAGAGCCCGCCCGCGCGCTGCCGGTCCCAACTGATCAGCTGGCGCTCGAGCCGGTCCACGACCATCTGTGAGATCGCCCCGCCGCCGTTCCAGCGGACGTCGACGACCATCCCCTGCTTGTCGAGCTGCGGGTAGAACCAGGTGTTGAAGGCGACCAGCCCGTCGGTCCACATGTCGGGCATGTGGACGTAGCCGATCGTCCCGTTCGTCTTCGTGGCGACGTACTCGCGGTTGGTCCGCACCCAGTCGGCGTAGCGCAGCTTCTCCTCGTCGCCGAGCGGCTTGACGACCACGTCGCGCGCTCCGTCCTTCGCCGGCCGGGAGTTGACGGTGAGCACGACCGGCTTGTCGGCCAGCCCCTCGAGCGCGGCGTACCACGGGCGATCCTTCGGGAACGGCTGGTGATTGACCGCCAGGATGAAGTCCCCTTCCTTGACCCCCACACCCGCATCGAGCAGCGGCGAGCGCACGTTGTCGGCCGGGTCGCCGCGGTAGATCCGCACGACCTTGTACGCCTCGCCTTCGCGCACGAGGTCGGCGCCGAGCAGCCCGACCGGCACGCGCTTGATCTGCACGCCGGGATCGCCGCCCCAGACGTAGGTGTGCGAGGTGTTCAACTCGCCGATCGTCTCGCCGATCAGGTCGCGCAGATCGTCGCGCGTCGCCAGGCGCGGCAGCAGAGTTGCGTACTGGTCGCGGATTGCCGCCCAGTCGAGGCCCGACATCCCGGCGTCCCAGAAGAAGTCGCGCATGTTGCGCCACGACTCGTAGTAGATCTGCGCCCACTCCTCGCGCGGGTCGAGCTCGAGCACGACGTCGTTCAGCTTGAGTCTGGCCTCGGCGAGCTTCGGTCCCGGCGGCGCGTCGGCGCCGACGACGAAGATCTCGCCCGGCTGCTTGCGCAGGGCGATCTTCCCGGCCTTGGCCGAGAGGACGTAGTCGGAGATTCCCTCCACGAAGGGCTCGGCCTTCTTCTCCTCGAGGTCGAAGGCCATCAGCACGTTCTCGGGCGGTGCGTCGCCGAAGAGCGGCGGCTGCTCGGCCATCCCCTTCAGCGGGGCCGCGATCCAGAAGACCTTCCCCTTGGTCGCGGAGAGCCCGCCATAGGGGCCGGGGCCAACCGGCAGCTCGATGATGCGGCCCGAGAGGCCGGCCAGCTCGATTTCGACCGGCTTGATCTCGTCGTCCTTCTCGCCCTTCCCGTCCTTGCCGCCGGCCTTCGCGTCGTCCTTCTTTCCGCCCTTCTTCTCGTCGTCCTTGGCCTTGCCGTCCTTTCCATCCTTCCCGTCCGGCTTGGGCGGGAGGCCGGCGTTGGGCGCCAGCGGGTTCTCGACGTCGGGCCGCAGCAGGACCATGTAGAGCTTCGTGTTGCGCGCCTCGACGTTGTTCCACTCGCGCGTGCCGAGGATCGGGTTGGTGAAGCGGTCCGACAGGAAGTAGAGGAACCGCCCCTCGGGATCCCACGCCGGCGAGTAGTCGAAGGTGTGGGGGCCGGTCACCGGGACCGAATTCGCGCTCTGCGTGTCGTAGATCAGCACCGAGCTGTAGTTGTTGGCGGCCACCCGCGAGTAGGCCAGCCAGCGGCCGTCGGGGCTCCACGCGTAGTCGCGGATCTCGGCCTGCGGGCTCCTGTCGACCTGGACCGGCGCGCCGCCGGCCCGGGGCATCACGAACAGCGCGTTGGTCTGGTCGGCCCAGGCGATCCACTTGCCGTCCGGCGAGAGGCGCGGGGGGAAGTGCCAGCCGTTCTTGCCGGCGGGCTTCACGATGGTCGCCTCGCTGCGGCCCCAGGCGTCGATGCTGCGGATCTCCTCCTCGCGCGCCGCGTCGCTGACGAAGAGGATCTGCTCCCCCTTGGCATCAAAAGTCGCCCAGTTCTCTCGCGCACCGGAGCCGCGGGTCACGGGCAGCGTCACCCCCTCCTTCACCGGGACCGACACGATCTCGCCGCGGGCCACGATCGCCACGCGCGAGCCGTCCGGGGCGAGGTCGTACCAGGTCACGAAGCGCCCGGCGTCGGGGTAGCGCACGCGCGTCAGCGTGCGGTCGCTCGGCAGCTCGATCGGGAGCTTCTTCACTGTTCCACTCTTCGGGTCGAACAGCGCGATGTCGCCGGCGAGCATGAAGACGATCCGTCCGTCGGGGCCCATCGCCGGCCAGCGCGCGTCCCACACGCCGAGGTCGGTGTGCTGCTTGCGGTCGCTGCCGTCCGGCTTCATCGACCAGAGGTTGGCCGTACCGCCCTTGTCGGAGAGGAACCAGAGCCGGCCGCCCGACCACATCGGGAAGGCCTCGGTGACGTTCTCCTGCGTCACGCGCCGGAAGTCGGCGGCCTTCGGGTCGCCGACCCAGAGGTCCTGCGCCGTGCCACCGCGGTAGCGCTTCCAGGTGCGGAACTCGTTGCTGATCCGGTTGAAGGCGTACGCGCCGGTGGCGGGGTCGATGTCCAGGCGCGCCGCCCAGCCGAGCGGGAGCTTGGTCACTTCGTTGCCGGAGGGGTCGCCGGCGAGCGGGACCGTGAACAGCTCCCATCCCCCGGGCCCGAACGCGCGCGGGCTCCGGATCACGATCGCGCTGCCGTCGGGCAACCAGCCGACGACCTCGTCGGGCATCGGGTGCCACGTCAGGCGCCGCGGCTCGCCGCCGGAGACCGCCACGACGTAGACGTCGCGGTTGCCGTCGTACTCGCCGGTGAAGGCGATCAACTTCCCGTCGGGGGAGAACGTCGGGAAGTACTCGTTGCCGGGGTGCGTCGACAGCCGGCGGCTCGGTCCCCCCGCGTCTGACGTCAGCCACAGGTCGGCCTCGGCCGAGAAGACGACGAGGCCGCCGTGGATGTCGGGGTAGCGCAGGTAGCCGGGGGCGGGACCGGCTGGCGGGTCGGCCGCGGCGGCGGCCGGGAGCGCGGGGCCGGCGAGGAGCGCGAGCAGGACGACGAGAGCGGGCGAGAGGCGGGAACCAGAGCGCATGAATCCTCCGGAGCGGGGTCGAGTCGCGCGATTCTACGGGAGGAACGTGGCGCCGCTCCCCCCGCGGCCGGAGCCCGATCGCCTTGAGCGGCCCCAGGGGCGCGGCGGACGGCGGCTTCCGAGCCCTTCCGTCCCACGGTACGATGGCTGCGATTGCCGATGCGGGACGGTCGAGCGATTGCGGACCGGCCTCGACGCGAACTGAACTCTAGGCTCCCCGCGAGGAGTGACCCCGATGTCGGACCCGGGCCGCCAGCGTCTGTTGACCTACGCGGACTATGCCGCCCTTCCGGACGACGGGCATCGCTACCAGCTCCTCGAGGGGGAACTGGTCATGACGCCGTCGCCCGACCGGTGGCACCAGCATGTCTCGATCCGCCTTGGCTCTGAACTGCTGAACCACGTTCAGGTGTGCGGTCTCGGAGAGGCTTTCGCCGCCCCCCTCGACGTCACGCTGGACGACCGCAACGTCGTCCAGCCGGACATCCTGTTCGTCTCGAACGAGCGGTCCGGGATCCTGCAGGGTGATCGAGTCATCGGCGCCCCCGACCTTTGCGTCGAGATCCTCTCGCCCGGCACCGAGCGGATCGACCGCGTGCGCAAGCTGGAGCTGTACGCGCGCTTCGGCGTGACGCACTACTGGATCGTCGATCTCGACGCGCGGACGATCGAGGAGTACGTCCTGGCCGGCGACGTCTACCGCGCGCGGAGCATCACGGCGTACGACGCGCCCTTCCGGCCCGCGGCGCTGCCAGGGTTCGAGTTCCGGCTGAGCGTGGTGGGGTCGCCGGACGGGGCGTGAAGCGACCCTGGACCTGTCAGGTCTCGACACGCGCCCCCGCGGCGCGAAGCGCGGCCAGGAACGCAGTGTTGTCGGGAGGCGTGACGAAGACGGTGCGGCCGGCCGCGATCGCGATCCCGTCGCGCTCGGCGGTGGCGTACATCCGCACGTTCTCGCCGTCGGCCCGGAACAGCCCGGCGAAGTAGCCGGGGACCGCCGTCCCGGCGATGCGGAACGCGCGGCCGGGCGACCAAAGGCGCGCCGGCGCGCCGGAGATCTGGAATCGGCGGGTGACCAGCCAGGTCCGGATGATCAGCGCGCCGGGCTCGATCCGGTAGCGCAACCGTCGCGGCGCGACCGCGATGTACGCCGCCAGGAACAGGCCGAGCGGGATCAGGCTGAAGGCGAGCACGAGGAGCAGGGCGAAGGTCCAGCGATCGAGCCCTTCGTCGGCGGACACGATCCACATCGAGAACAGGGCGATGACGCCTCCGGCCACGGAGGTCACGCCGGCGAAGACGGCGAGCAGGTACTGACCGCGGTGCTGACCGACGGTGGCCTCGCGTGCCGGGCACTCGTACGGGATTCGGACGAACTCCATGCCGCACATGTTACGGCACGCGGGGTGTCGAGCGGCTCTGGGCCTTCCGGAAGGCCGCGAGAGGGGAAACTACGGCTCCTCGTCCGCCCGCTGCTGCCGCGCGACGACCTCCCGGATCTCGGCCTCCGTCCAGAGCCGGCCGCGGCCGACGCCCGGGCAGAACGCCGCCACCTCCGCGTCCCACTTCTTCGCGTCCATGTTCTCGGGCCAGAAGGGCCAGGTGCGGCACTGCGTCGGGCGCGCCTCGTAGACGGTGCAGCGCGTCCCTTCGAGGAAGCGGCAAGCGGTCGCTCCGGGCTCGTCGGCGAGATGCCAGTGGCCTTCGGTCTGGGCGCAGTGCGCGCGGCGGAACGCGGAGGGCGCGAGGCCCAGGTGCTCCGCCAGCCGCCGCCGGTCCTCGCGCGTCAGGTAGACGAAGCCGTACTCGCCGCGCGAGACGCAGCACTTGCCGGAGCCGGTGCACTCGAAGCGGATGCCGGCGGACCACCAGGCGGGCTTTGCGGGCACGGGCCTCCCTCCGCGGCCGGGCCGCCGCGCGGCATGGTAGCAGCGGGGAGGGGGGGTGTACGATCCGCCGCATGAGCCCCCTTCTGATGCTCCTGACGCTGCTCGGGGTTGCCGCCCCCGCAGCGCCTGTCCCTGCGGCTGGCGCCGGTTCCTCCAGCGCCCCCGTGCTGGTCACGAAGGTCGAGCCCGAGTACCCCGAGGCCGCGCGCCGCGCGTACCGCACGGGCAAGGTCGTCCTCTCGTTCACCGTGCAGCCCAGCGGCTCGGTCACCGACGTCGAGGTCGTGCAGTCGGCCGGTCCGGAACTGGACCAGGCCGCGGTTGCGGCGGTCTCGCGCTGGCGCTACGAGCCGGCGATGCAGGGTGACCAGCCGGCCGCCTCGCGCGGCACGGTGGCGATCCCGTTCTCGCTCGAGCTGGAAGGGCGCGTGCTGGACGCCGGGGCCGGCGCGCCGCTCGTGATCTTCGACCGCGGCACGCCGGAGCTGGCACTGCCGCGGCACGGGCGGTTGCTGCGGCTGCGTCCCGACCACCCCCAGGGCGAGCCGGAGTCGATCGGCGCGCTCTCGCTGGAACGGCGCGCCCCAGGGAACGACCGGCCGACGTACGAAGCGCTGCTGCTCCAGGGCGGGCCGCCGCGGGTGGGCGACCTGGTGCGCGTCACGCTGGGGCCGGCGAGCGGGACCGCGCCCGGCCAGCCGGCCCCGCTCGCCGCGCCGCTCAGCTCTCCTTGAACTTGATCCCGCAGCCGAGCGCCTTGGTCTCCTGGACGGTGGGCGTCTGCCCCGCCGCGACCGCCGCCAGCGCGTCCTTCAGGTAGCGCTTCTCGACCTTGTCGGCTTCCTTCACGTTGTCGTCGATCGTGCCGTGGTAGACCAGCTTCCCCCTGGCGTCGAAGAGGAACGCCTCGGGCGTCTTCGACGCGCCGAAGGCCCTGGCCACGGCCGAGCCCTCGTCGACCACGTACGGAAACTGCAGCCCCAACTCCCTGGCACGGGCCACCATCCCGTCGAAGTCGTCGTCCTCGCTGCGCTCCGGGTCGTTGGGATTGAGCGCGATCACACCGATCCCCTGCTTGGAGAACGCGTTCCCCAGCTCGGTGATCCGCTTCTCCCAGGCCTTGACGTAGGGGCAGTGGTTGCAGGTGAAGATCACCAGTGTCCCCTTGGCGCCCTTCACCGAGTCGATCGTGAGCATCTTCCCGTCGACGTTCTTCATCGCGACCTTGTCGGACGGGATCGACGCGCCGAGCGCGATCGGCTTCGGGGCGTTCATCCGAAATCCTCCGTGGTGTGCATTCACCTGAGAAGCGGCGCGATCTTCGCTTCCAGCGCCGCGTAGTTCTTCTTTCCTTCCCAGAAATCGACGATCGCGCCGGTGCGGTCGACGACGAAGCTCGCCGGGAGCGCGCCCGACCAGCGCGGGTCGCTCGTCCTTCTGGTCCTTGAGGTAGGAGGGGAACGACGCCCCCTGCTTGCGCAGGAACGCGAGCACGGCCTCCCGCTGGTCGTCGAAGTCGGCCGAGACCAGCACCAGCCGCAGCCCGCGGTCGCCGTAGGACCGGTGGAGCCTCACCAGGTCGGGGAACTCTTCGACGCAGGGCTGACACCAGGTCGCCCAGACGTTGATCAGCGCCGCGCGCGCTCCCGGGGCCCGGGCGGTCTCGAGCACCTGGGCCGCGGTCGCCGGCTGGAGCGTCGGCTCGGCCGCGCTGCGTCCCGCCGCGTCGCGATCCCCCGGCGCGCCGCAGCCACTCGCGGCGGCAAGGCTTACGGCGATCGCCAGGATAGTGAGCCGCACAACACCCTTCCGACCAGACACTTGCGACCCTCGCCGATCCCGACGAGGACCGGGCCCAGCCATGGTGCGGGAGGTCGGAGAGGCTCGCCAGTCGACGCCCGGGAGGCGGCCGGCAACGGGCTGGGGCGGCGACTTCCGGGGGGATCGGACGAGCCGCGGCCGGTGGAACTCCAGACGGCTGACTCCTTATCGGGGCGAAAAAAATTCGGCCGCTCGACCGAAAGACAAGATACTAGATGCTTTGACAGCCCTGCTTGCCCCTCGCTACAATGCGGTTAGCTTACCCGTAAGAACCCCGTCCGAAACCCGCCGCGGAAGCCTCTTCCGCCGGAGATCGACATGGCTGGCGAGAAGATCGACAAGGGTCGCGTCGAGATCGGCGCGGACGAGTGCAAGGGCTGCCTGCTCTGCGTCAGCGTCTGCCCGGCCCACGTGCTCGTCGCGACGAAGGCGCTCAACAAGCAGGGCTACCACCCGGTCGCCTACACCGGCGCCGGGTGCACCGGCTGCGGATTCTGCTTCTACGCCTGCCCCGAGCCGGGGGCGATCACGGTCTTCAAGCTCGTCAAGACGGCCTGAGCGGCCGCGAGGTCCGCGCCGCACGGCGACCGTGCGGCGTGCGGGGGTACACCATGGCGCAGGACGCCGGAACCAACGTCAAGGGCGCGCTCGGCCTGCCGGCCAAGCGCACGCCGATCCTGATCAAGGGGAACGACGCGATCGTCAAGGGCGCGATCCTGGCCGGCGCGCGCTCCTACTTCGGCTACCCGATCACGCCGGCCAGCGAGATCGCCGAGACCGCCTCGCGCACCGCGTCGTCGGGGCCCGGGATCAGCCTCAAGCAGGAGGGGATCTCCTACTGCGCCGGCGCCGAACTGCCCTGCGTGATCGCGACGATCATGCGCGGCGGGCCGGGCCTCGGGAACATCGCGCCCGAGCAGTCGGACTACAACCAGGTCGTGCGGATCGGCGGGCACGGCAACTACCGCACCCCGGTCTACGCCCCGGCCTCCGGCCAGGAGATGTGCGACCTGACGATGGCCGCCTTCGAGACCGCGGACCGCTACCGCACGCCGGTGATGATCGCCGCGGACGGCTTCACCGGCCAGATGATGGAGCCGGTCGTCTTCCCCGACCCGATTCCCGCGCTGCCGGAGAAGGACTGGGCGACGCGCGCCGACGCCGCGACGCGCCGCAACCTGATCTCCTCGATCTTCCTCGAGCCGGACGAGCTGGAGGAGCACAACCGCCACCTGCAGCGGAAGTACAAGGAGATCGAGGAGAAGGAGGTCCGCTTCTCGGAGTACATGATCGACGGCGCCAAGCTGGTGGTCGTCGGCTACGGGATCGTCTCGCGCGTGCTGCGCACGGCGGTCCACCTGGCGCGCGAGGAGGGGATCCCGGTCGGCCTGCTGCGGCCGATCACGCTCTTCCCGTTCCCCAAGAAACGCCTCGAGGAGCTGGCTCGCCAGGCGAAGCGGATGATCACCTTCGAGCTCTCCAACGGGCAGATGATCGAGGACGTCCGGCTCTCGATCCACGACCGGATCCCGGTCGACTTCTACGGCCGGATGGGCGGCAACGTCCCCAGTGCCGAGGAGTGCCTCGACGTGATCCGCCGCGCGGCGAAAGAGGGAGGTACGCTGTGAGCGCCCCGGTCTACGAGGTCTTCCTGCAGAAGCCCAAGGGGTTCTACGACACCTACGAGCGCAAGTCGGGCGACAAGACGCTGATGCACTACTGTCCCGGCTGCGGCCACGGCGAGCTGCACAAGATGATCGCCGAGTCGCTCGAGGAGCTGGGGGTCCGGGACCGGACGATCTTCCTCTCGCCGGTCGGCTGCTCGGTCTTCGGCTACTACTACTTCGACACCGGGAACATCCAGTGCGCCCACGGCCGCGCCCCGGCCGTCGGCACCGGCGCCCAGCGCTCGCGGCCGCACTCGATCGTGATCTCCTACCAGGGGGATGGCGACCTGGCGGCGATCGGCCTGAACGAGATCCTGCAGGCCGCGAACCGCGGCGAGAAGATGGCGGTCTTCTTCGTCAACAACGCGATCTACGGCATGACCGGCGGGCAGATGGCGCCGACCACGCTCCCCGGCATGGCGACCACGACCTCGCCGCTCGGCCGCGACGTCAAGCTGGCCGGCGCTCCGATCCGGATGTGCGAGATGATCTCGACGCTCGAGGCGCCGGTCTACGTCGCGCGCTGCGCGCTGGCCGGGGCCAAGGAGATCAACCGCACCCGCAAGATCGTGCGCAAGGCGCTGGAGACCCAGGCCGAGCGCAAGGGGTTCACCTTCGTCGAGGTCCTCTCGACCTGCCCGACCGGCTGGGGGATCAACCCGCCCGACTCGCAGAAGTTCATCCTCGAGAAGATGGTCCCCTACTTCCCGCTCAACATCTTCGTCGACAAGACCGACCACGAGGGGGAGCCGTACGTCCCGCACCCCGAGCCGGCCCCGTCGAAGATCCACGAGATCCTGCGGCTGACGGGCCACGAGGTCGGCAGCTTCGCGCCGGGTGCGGTCGATCCGCGCTACATGAACCCGCGGATGAAGATCGCGGGCTTCGGCGGCCAGGGGGTGCTGCTGCTGGGCCTCGGCCTCGCGCAGTGCGGGATGATGGAAGGGCGCCAGGTCTCGTGGCTCCCGTCCTACGGCCCCGAGATGCGCGGCGGCACCGCCCACTGTCACGTCAACATCAGCGAGGACGAGATCGGCTCGCCACTGGTCTCGCGCCCGACGGTCCTGCTGTCGCTCAACCAGCCGTCGATGGAGAAGTTCGAGGGCCAGCTGGTGCCGGGCGGGCTGCAGGTCCGCAACGTCTCGATGATCCCGGCGGCCTCCAAGCGCACCGACATCGAGAACCTCGACATCCGGGCCAGCGAGATCGCGGACAAGCTGGGGAACCCGCGCGCGGCCAACATGGTCATGCTCGGGGCGTACGCCGGCTACACCGGGATGCTGCAGCTGGAGACCTGCCTCGCCGCGCTCCCCGAGATCGTCAAGAAGAAGACGCTGGTGGAGTTGAACAGGAAGGCGGTCGAGGCCGGGTACGAGGAAGGGAAGAAGGCGCGCAAGGCCTGACCGGAAATGGGGACAGCTACCGTAAGTCGGTAAGCCGCGACTTACGGTAGCTGTCCCCGCATTCTCCGGCTTACCGACTTACGGTAGCTGTCCCCGGTTTGCAGTCGTCTTCGCCTCGGCCTCGGCCGCAGCGGCGTCGGTCTTGGCCTGGACCAGCTTCGCGACGTCGATCCCGAACTGGTCGCGCAGCATCTCGAGCATCGCGCTCATCCCGCCGCCGACCGTCGACATGACGCGCCCCACGCCGCCGGCGCCGCCGGCGCCGCCCCCCATGTCGATGATGTTGATCTTGTCGATCCCGGCCAGCTGCGTCGCGAAGGCCTGCGCCAGCTCCGGCATCTTCTCGACGATCATGTTGAGGACCGCCGCCTCGTTGAACTGCTTCCAGGCCTCGGCCTTGCGCTGCAACCCCTCGGCCTCCGAGAGCAGCTTCTTCTTGATGACCTCGGCCTCGGCCTCGCCGACGGCCAGCACCCGCGAGGCCTCCGCCCGCCCGACCTTCTCGATCTTCGCGGCCTCGCCCGCGCCCTCGAACTCCAGCTCCTTCTGTGTGGCCTCGGCCTTGATGATCTGGGCTTCCTTTTCTCCTTCCGCCTTGAGGATCGTCGCGCGGCGCTCGCCCTCGGCCCGGACGATCACCGCCTGCCGCTCGGCCTCGGTCGGCCGGATCACGGTGGCCAGCAGCTCCTTCTCGCGGCGGATCGCCTCCTGCTCCTGGACCAGGATCTCCTGCTGCTTGCGGACCTGGTCGATCCGGATCTCCTGCTCGATCACCTTCTGGCGCGCGGTCGCCGTGGCCAGCGGGCCCGCCTGCTGCGCCTCGGCCTCCTTGGCCTGGACGCTGGCATCGAACTCGGCCTGCCGCATCTCCTTGTCGCGCAGCGACTGGGCGATCGTGACGTCCGCTTCGTAGCGCTTGGTCTGGCCTTCCTGGTCGGCCTGCGCCGACTTGATCGTCGCGTCCCGGTGGGCCAGCGCCTCGCCGATGATCGCGTCGCGCTTGACCTCGGCCGTGCGCTTCTTGCCCAGCGCGTCCAGGTAGCCCTGCTCGTCGCTGATCTGCTGGATCGTCAGGATGTCGATGTT
>JALOKP010000029.1 GCA_025456425.1 Acidobacteriota bacterium
CAGCGCGCGAAGGCGATGGAGGAGACCGCGTTCCGGCGGCGCTCCGAGGACCTCAACCGCCGCGCCGACCTGCTCAACCGCTACTACTACTTCTACGGCACGCCCGACGGCTTCGAGCGCGACCTGGCGCGCTTCCGTTCGGCGACCGCGGAGAGCGTGAAGGCCGCGGCGCGCTCGCTGGGCGAGAGGCGCGTCGACCTGCGGATCGTGCCGGCCGGCGCGGCGTCGGCCGAGAGGGCGCTCGACACGCGCCCCGGCCCGGCGCCGGCGGGCGCGTTCGCCCCGCCCGCGGCGCGGCAGTTCAAGCTGTCGAACGGCGCGGAGGTCGCCTTCGTGCCGGTCCCCGGCGCCGGCCTCTTCACCGGCCGCGCGATCTTCGACGGCGGCGAGCGCGCGGTCCCGCCCGGCGAGGCGGGGCTGACGCCCCTCCTGGCGACGCTGCTCACCTCCGGCGCCGGCGGGAAGGACGCCGCGCAGTTCACCGACGCGGTCCAGACGCTGGGGGCCTCGATGGCGGCCGAAGGGAGCCGGCACGTGCTGGTCGCCGGCGTCTCGGGCCTTTCCGCGAATCTCGACCCGACGCTCGACCTGTTCGCCGACGCGCTGCTGCGCCCGGCGCTCTCCGAGACCGACTTCTCGCGCGAGAAGTCGCTGGCGCTGGCGCGGATCGCGGCGCGCGCCGAGCGCCCGACGCAGGTCGCGCAGCTCGTCGCGCTGGCCGGGCTGTTCGGGCCGGACGACCTGCGCGGCCGCGCGGCCGACGGCAGCGAGAAGACGGTCTCCGGGCTGACCCTGGCCCAGGTGAAGGCCGCCTACCCGAAGCTGGTCGACCCGGCGCGGGCTCGCTTCGTCTTCGCGGGCGACCTGGACCCGGCGGCGCTGCAGGCGGCGCTCGAGGCCCGCTTCGGCCGGGCCAAGCCGGCCGCAGGCGCGGGCGCCCCGCCGCCACGCCCGGCCCCGGTCCCCTCGGCCCCTGGTGGCAGAATCCTGCTGGTCGACCGCCCCGGCGCGCCGCAGACGGTGATCCTGCTGGCCCGCCCGGTGCCCCCCGCCGACGAGAGCGGCCGCGGCCGCCGCGCGATCCTGAACACCCTCTTCGGCGGCAGCTTCACCTCGCGCCTCAATCAGAACCTGCGCGAGGACAAGGGCTACACCTACGGCGCGCGCAGCCAGTTCTCGCAGGACGGGGCGCAGCCGCTGCTGGTCGCGTCGGCGTCGGTCCAGACCGAGGTGACCGCCGCGGCGCTGGGCGAGTTCCGGAAGGAGTTCGCCGCGCTGGCGTCCGGCGACGTGACGGCGGAGGAACTGGCCAAGGCCCGCGAGACCGCCAAGCACGACCTGGTCGAGGCGGTGGCCACGACCAGCTCGACGGCCGAGGTCTTCGCCGGCTTCGTGGTCCAGGAGCGGTCGCTCGACGCGCTCGCGAAGCAGCTCGCGGCGCTCGACGCGGCGACGCTGGCGGCGATCAACGCCGACGCCAAGTCCGGGCTGTACGACTGGGGCGCGCTGACGGTCGTGCTGGTCGGGGACGCGGCCCAGGTCGTCCCGCAGCTCGAGAAGGCGGGGTACCCCGCGCCGCAGCGGGTCGACCTGGAGGGGCGGCCGAAGTAGCGAGCGTCAGTCCTTCATAAGGTAGACCAGCCGGACGAAGGGCGGGAGCGCTTCCGCTTCGGCGACGCTGACCCCGTGACCGTGTCCGGCGGGCGCGGCCCAGGCGTCGTTGTCGGTGTCGACCCCGACGAGCCCGCCGTCGGCCTTCCCCACCGACGCGCGGTGCGCGTGGCTCGCCGAGCCGCCCTCCTGTCCCGCCGCCTCGCCGGGCACCCCGCCCATCACGAAGCGGTCGCGCAGGTCCGGCGTCTTGCGGCCGGTCGGCGTCGCGCGGCCGTCGCAGACCGTCCAGCCCGCCGGAACCTCGCTGCCGGCGAAGGCGACGATCGCGCCGCTCGGGACGGGCGGCGGCAGCTCCTTCGCCGGGGGCGGCGAGCACCCGGCCGTGCCGAGCAACGCCGCGAGGACTGCGAACGGAATACTCCGCAACGAACGACTGGACATCGGCCCTCCCTGCCCCGCCCCGCGGCGGGGCGAGCCGAGGCTACACCCGGGGACGCCGCCGGGGGCCTCAGCCCCGCCCCGCCGGCTCGGGGCGCGCCCGGGGCCGGATCGGGTTATCATCCCTTCATCGACCGCGTTCGATTTTTCTCGCCGCGGCCCCGTTGTTCGCCTCGACTCTGGCCCAGGACGGACCGTCCCGATGACCGATTCCCCACTGAAACGCCTGCGCCTGAAGGGGAAGTCGCTCCTCCCGATCGTGCAGGGGGGGATGGGGGTCGGCGTCTCGTCGCACCGCCTGGCCGGGGCCGTGGCTCGCGAGGGGGCGGTCGGGACGATCGCCAGCATCGACCTGCGGCACCACCACCCCGACCTCCTGGCGCGCACGCGGGACTGCCGCGACCAGGTCCGGATCGACGCCGCGAACTGCGAGGCCCTGGACCGCGAGATCCGCGCCGCGCACACGGTCGCGGAAGGCGAGGGGCTGGTCGCCGTGAACGTGATGAAGGCCGTCACCAGCCACGCCGAGCTGGTCCGGCAGTCGTGCGAGAGCGGCGCCGACGCGATCGTGATGGGGGCGGGCCTCCCGTTCGACCTGCCCGAGCTGACCGCCGACCACCCCGAGGTCGCGCTGATCCCGATCCTCTCCGAGGCGCGCGGGATCGGCGTGCTGGTCAAGCGCTGGATGCGCCGGAACCGGCTACCCGACGCGATCGTGATCGAGCACCCGCGCTATGCCGGCGGCCACCTGGGGGTGGCGCGGGCCGAAGATGTGGGCGAGGAGCGCTTCGACTTCCGGCGCGTGCTCGAGTCGGCCTTCGAGCTATGGCGGGAATACGGGATCGAGCGGGAGGCGATTCCGCTGATCCCGGCGGGGGGGATCAACTCGCACGAGAAGGTCGCCGAACTGCTCGCGATGGGGGCGGCCGCGGTCCAGGTCGGGACCCCGTTCGCGGTCACCGAGGAGTCCGACGCGCACCCCAACTTCAAGCGCGTGCTGGCCCGCGCGCGGCCGGAGCAGATCATCACCTTCATGAGCGCCGCGGGGCTGCCGGCCCGCGCCGTGCTGACGCCGTGGCTGAAGCGCTACCTGGAGATGGAGTCGCGGCTGCAGGAACGCGCCGGCCGATTCCGGGACCGCTGCGCCTCGGCCTTCAACTGCCTGTCTCACTGCGGCCTGCGCGACGGGATCGCGAAGATGGGGCAGTTCTGCATCGACGCCCAGCTGGCCGCGGCGCTGAAGGGCGACGTCGAGCGCGGCCTCTTCTTCCGCGGCTCGGAGAGCCTGCCGTTCGGCGAGCAGATCCGCCCGGTGCGCGAGTTGCTCGACTACCTGCTCAACGGGACGAAACCGGTGCCTTCCCGCGCCTGACGAGCGAGCGCCGCGCGGGCATCAGACGCGCGCCTGATCGACGGCCTTCTCCAGCAGCCGCTCCAGCCCGCGCGCGGTCGCCTGCGCGTTCAGGTAGCCGAGGTCGAGCGTTTCCTGCTGGATCCGAATCACGCCGATGACATCGGACCACTGGCGGTCCGACACCTCGCCACCGAGCCGCTCGAACAGGTGCGCGACCTCGATCGCCAGCTCGACCGGCCGGGTCACGAGCTCACTCTCCCCGGGCCGGGGCATTCGCCGCGGCGGCGCTCGCCGCCGCGGACGCCAGCTCGCGCCCGAGCCGAATCTCGGCCAGCCGCAGCCTCAACTCCGCTTCGTCGGCCGTTGGATGTCGCAGCCGAAGCCCGGCGAGGACCAGCTCGTCGAGGGCCTCGCACATCTCGCCGGCGAGTTCGAGGCGCCGCTCGGGGGTCATGCGCCGGTAGCCTTCGGCGATCAGCCGGACGACGGCCGGGTCGGTGTCCGTGAGCCCGGAATCCATGGCCCGTAGATGCCACGGGAGACGCCGCGAGTCAACGGACAGCGCGGACCGGGACGGAGCGGTCACCTCCGCCGGGCGACCTGTCGCCCGGCCTTCCGCGCTGGCGCCTCTGCGGATCCCGCATCCCGCCCCACCGCCAGCGTCCGTCGCAGGTACTCCTCCGTCGCCGACCCCGCCGCCTGCGCCACCGCCTCGGGTGGCCCCTCGGCGATGATCCGCCCGCCCTCGTTCCCGCCTTCCGGCCCGAGGTCGACCAGGTAGTCCGCGGTCTTGATCACGTCGAGGTTGTGCCGGGTCGCGCTCCTGGCGCAGTACGATGGGCTGGCTTTCCCGTCCGCGCGAACCAGAGCCTGAGGACCGCGGCCACAACTGCGAGCGAGGTCAGAACCGCCACTCGCCTCCGCCACCCCGCCGGCGCGTCTCCCCTGACACTCTCCATGCACAATCGTAGAACCGAATAGCCGCCGACGAACACGATGGCTGGAACTCCCGTCGGCTGGGACACGCGGGCCCTCGCAACGAACACGAGCAGAAACGCGCACCCCACCATTTCGTAGAGCTGGACTGGATGTAGCCCGGCGGGCCCGAACGCGATCCCGGCGGGGCTCAGGGCCTCGTATCGCGTCGCCCAGGACAGGTTGGATGGAACACCGAAGCAGCATCCATGAAGGAAGCAGCCAAGCCGTCCGAGAATCTGCGCGAGCAGCATCGGGATCGCGACGCTGTCGACGACCAGCGCGACCCTCAATCCCAATAGCCGCGAGGCGGCCGCCGCACCGCAGCACGCTCCGAGTACGAATCCGAGAACGGAGTAGCCGCCGCCTCTCAGGCTTACCGCGTGATCCAGCGACAGCGGCAAGCTCCACCCGAGAAACAGGAACGCCGCACTAAGTCGCGCAACGACGAGCCCGCCGATCATCCCGGAGAACAGAAGGACGACTCTGTTCCACGCCGAGACATGACCCGGCGCGAACGAGTGGAACCATACAAGGCTCAGTACCAGTCCCGTCAGCAGGTTGTACGCCGACACTGCTTCACTGGAGAGCGTACCGGGGAGACCCTGCACGTTCTTGCCCGATCGTGACTAGTCCAACCACGCGAGCGAGTTGACTTCTCCGCTGACGATCCTAGTGACGGGGTTCATTGTCCCCGTGAAGACGAGTCTCGCCCGCGCCGGAGCACTGCTCGGGTAGTACGTATTCGTGAGGTTCACGAAGACCACCAGGTGCAGGTGCCCGGAGGCGACATCGAGTTCCCCGGTGCTTGGCATGTCAGAACGCAGTTGCAACTGGTTCTCTCCCGTCGCCATGGGAGAGATGGCGCTGTGTGGGAACGATGGAATCGCCGCATAGAAGTTCTGCACCGTGATGGACCGCCTTCCGGCATGAGAGTGGCTCCCGAGCGAAATGACGGCGCCAAACGATGCGACGCCGGGGAGCACATCGCTCGCGTTCCCCCATTCATTCTGATTCTGGAGCGTCAGAGGGCCACCAGGCGTCAGGGAGCCCAGCGAGTATGTCGCGCCCACCGCAAAGGGGCTGCCGCCACCGCCACCGACGAGGTTCGAATTGACGTTGATGTCTACCTTATCCTCCTTGCAGATGATCGAGAAGATGGAGCCACGATCGCAAGTGCAGGAAGCCGTGCAGCGAACTCCGCCCGTCATCACGCAGCTGACGTCCTCGCATGGGGTGGTGCTTCCGTCCTCTTTCAGCTCATAGATGCAATCGGAGCCGATGAATTCTCCTTTCGCGCTATCGACTGACCAGACGATCGCGAGAGCCACGAACGAGGCCATGATCAGTGCCGATAGGATCCGCTGAAATCGTCTCATCGCTTCTCCTCCACTGCCGTGAGTTGGTACCCTTTCTCACGCAAGAAATCGACATGGATCAGGGCCACGCGGCCTGACCGGTCGAAGATGAATAGCGTAGGGGACCACCGCAGATAGACCATCTCACCGGCCATTGGAGTTTCGACGAAGAGCACCTGCGCCGGGGCTCTGCGGAGCACTTGCTCGTGGAGGGTCGTGAAACGGGTGACTCGAGGAAGGACGGGATAGACAGGCTTCCCTTCGTATCTCCATCCCATCTCGGCAATCTCGAACCCCTGCTCCTTCGAGATGTTGCCTGGATTCATGAACAGCAGGACGATGCCATCTCCGTCACCGATCAGATCGCGAATGGAAGTCGGCCTGCCGCTTTCCGTCAGCAGCTCGGGGATGACTCCTTCTCGGCCGACGAGAGCCCCGAGCTTCTCTCTCTCCAACCGGTACAGTCCCTCGTAGTCGCGAGCCGCAATGACCGCCTCGAGATCCGGAGGGATGGCGGGCCGCTCGGCCTCTCGCGCACATGCACCGACGAGAAGGCAGCCGGGAAAGAGGAGGAGCAGCAGCGCGGCGCGTCGGCTGGCACCTATCTTGCGCGCGGCGCGGAACCGCCACGGCCAAGTGACGCTGGTTCTTGCGCGAGAGTCACGATCCACGGAGCGAGCCTCGCTTGTCAGCATGCCCCCCCCCCCCGGGTGCTTTGTCAAGGGGATCTTCGGCAGTGGTCCCAGTAGGAACGCTTACCTCTCGCCGTACTCGAGTTTCTCGCCGTCATGCCGGCCGCGACGCCGCGGTGCCGCACGTCGGAGCCGTTCATGATTTCGGTTCCGCGCGCGACGCGCTCGAGCACGCCATCGGCGACCGGGTGAGAACATGGAGGATCCCGTAGCTGTAGCTCGCAATCGCCAATCCCGACGCGACCGTAACGGCCACCGCCCCGAATTGACGACCCAGCCAGAAGAAGTCGCTCCCACTCGACGCCAGGCCTCCGACGCTGTTGTAGGCCGTGTTGATGAGGGGGGACAGCATCATGACGACGAACACGTTCACGAAGAGCCACCGCCGAGTCGGCGCAATCCGGAATGCCCAGACATACCCGGCGGCGAAGACGAGCGCGTCTCCGAGATAGGGCGCTGCGAACGTGAGCCAGCTGATCTGTCCTCCCTGCATCTGGACGAACCCCCACCCTCGGTCTGATGGCAGGATGGAGAACGCGCCGATCCGTCCTCCTTGCGCGAGGCCCACGAGGAGATGGCTGCCCTCGTGGCGGAGCGTCCCCAGCACGAGGTAGACGGGACTCGCAAGGACCCACCACAGATCCCCGGCGCGAAGCGCCCACCCCCGAGTCAGGGGGGGCACACACTCACCCGCGGCCCGCGGCCCGCGGGGCCGAGCGGCGCGTTCGCGGCGGCTCGGCGGCTGCTTCGCCCCGCCCCATCGCCAGCGTCCGCCGCAGGTACTCCCCCGTCGCCGAGCCCGCCGCCTGCGCCACCGCCTCGGGCGACCCTTCGGCGATGATCCGGCCTCCCTCGTTGCCGCCCTCGGGGCCGAGGTCGACGATCCAGTCGGCGGTCTTGATCACGTCGAGGTTGTGCTCGATCACGACGATCGTGTTCCCCTCGTCGCGCAGCCGCAGCAGCACGTCGAGCAGCTTCTTGACGTCCTCGGTCCAGGATGTAGAGCGTGCGGCCGGTCGAGCGGCGCGACAACTCCTTGGCCAGCTTGACGCGCTGGGCCTCGCCTCCGGAGAGCGTCGTCGCCGACTGCCCCAGCCGGACGTAGCCCAGGCCGACGTCGTAGACGGTCTGCAGCTTGTGCGCCACGACCGGGACGTTCTGGAAGAACTCCAGCGCCTGGTGGACGGTCATGTCGAGCACGTCGGCGATCGACTTCCCCTTCCAGAGGATCTCCAGCGTCTCGCGGTTGTAGCGCTTCCCCTTGCAGATGTCGCAGGTCACGAAGACGTCGGGCAGGAAGTGCATCTCGATCCGGATCACGCCGCAGCCCTCGCAGGCCTCGCAGCGCCCGCGCTTGACGTTGAACGAGAAGCGCCCCGGCGTGTAGCCGCGGGCCCGCGACTCGGGGACCTGCGCGAACAGCTCGCGCAGCGGCGCGAACAGCCCGATGTAGGTCGCGGGGTTGCTGCGCGGCGTCCGGCCGATCGGCGACTGGTCGATGTCGATCACCTTGTCGAAGTGGTCGAGCCCGGAGATGGCATCGTGCGTGCCGGGCTTCTCCGCCCCGAACCCGAAGTGCTTGACCAGCGCCGGGAAGAGCGTGTGGTTGACCAGCGTCGACTTGCCCGAGCCGGAGACCCCCGTGACGCAGGTGAAGAGCCCGACCGGGAAGCGCGCCTCGACCGACTTCAGGTTGTGCTGCCGCGCCCCCGTGACCGTCAGCCAGCGCCCGTCGGGCTGGATCCGCTTCGGCGGGACCTCGATCCGCCGCCGGCCGGAGAGGTACTGACCGGTCAGCGAGCGCCGGCTGGCCGCAATCGTCTCCGGCGTCCCCTCCGCGACGACCTCGCCGCCCAGCTCTCCCGCCCCCGGCCCGAGGTCGACCACGTGGTCCGCGGCGCGGATCGTCTCCTCGTCGTGTTCGACCACGATCACCGTGTTGCCGAGGTCGCGCATTGCGCAGAGCGTGTCGAGCAGCTTGCGGTTGTCGCGCTGGTGCAGCCCGATCGACGGCTCGTCCAGCACGTACATCACGCCGGTCAGGCGCGAGCCGATCTGGGTCGCCAGCCGGATCCGCTGCCCTTCCCCGCCCGACAGCGTCGCCGCCGAGCGGTCGAGCGTCAGGTAGCCCAGGCCGACGTTGACCAGGAACCCCAGCCGCTCCTGGATCTCCTTCAGCACCAGCCGCGCGATCTCGCGCTCGCGCGGCGTCAGCGCCAGCTCGTCGAACCAGCGCTGCGCGTCGCGCACGGTGAAGCCGGTGACCTCGGCGACGTTCTTCCCGCCGATCGTCACCGCCAGCGTCTCCTTCTTCAGGCGCGCCCCGCCGCAGGCCTGGCAGGGGGAGGAGGACATGTACTCCTCCAGCTCCTCGCGCACCTGGTCGGAGCTGGTCTCCTTCAGCTTGCGGTCGAGCCGCGGAATGATCCCCTCGAAGCTCTTGCGGATCGTGTACTTCGAACGGTCCCCCTCGAACACGAACTCGTACTCGTGCCCGCCCGAGCCGTACATGATGACCCGCCGCACCTTGAGCGGGATGTCGCGCCAGGCGGTGCTGGTCGGAACGCGGTGGGCGCGCAGCACCGAGGAGAGCATCTCCTTCATGTACGACGACTCGATCCCGCCCCAGACGTCGGTCGCGCCGCCGGTGATCGGCGCGTCCGGCTCGCGGATGATCTTGTCGGGGTCGAACTCGCGGTGAACGCCCAGCCCTCCGCAGGTCTCGCAGGCGCCGTAGGGGGAGTTGAAGGAGAAGGCCCGGGGGGCCAGCTCGGGGAGCGAGATCCCGCAGTCGACGCAGGCGTAGTGCTCGGAGTAGAGCCGCTCGTCGCCCTTCTCGGGCACGATCCGGACCAGCCCCTCGGCGTGCTTGAGCGCGGTCTCGACCGAGCGAGCCGGTCGACCACGACCTCGATCGTGTGGGCCTTCTTCTTGTCGAGCTCCGGCGGCTGGTCCAGGTCGACCATCTCGCCGTCGACCCGGGCCCGCACGAACCCCTGCGCGGCGAAGCGCTCGAGGTCCTTCTTGTAGTGCCCCTTCCGGCCGCGCACGACCGGCGAGAGGATCGAGACCCGCGTCTCCTCGCCCAGCGCCAGCACGTCGTCGACGATCTGCTGCACCGTCTGGCGCTCGATCGCCTTGCCGCAGCCCGGGCAGTGCGGCGTGCCGACCCGCGAGAAGAGCAGCCGCAGGTAGTCGTAGATCTCGGTCACGGTCCCGACCGTCGAGCGCGGATTGCGCGAGGTCGTCTTCTGCTCGATCGAGATCGCGGGCGACAGCCCCTCGATCGACTCGACCTCGGGCTTCTGCATCAGCTCGAGGAACTGCCGCGCATAGGCCGAGAGCGATTCCACGTAACGCCGCTGCCCTTCGGCGTAGATCGTGTCGAAGGCCAGGGAGGACTTGCCCGAGCCCGAGACGCCGGTGATGACCACCAGCTTGTGGCGCGGGATCTCGACGTCGATCTTCTTGAGATTGTGCTCCGCGGCGCCGCGGACGACGATGCTGTCGGATATCAAGAGCCGATCCTCCGGCGGAAGCCGGCGAGTGTATCCCGCTCCAGGAGGAAAGGCACGATCCGGGTGCCGCGCGCGGCCCCGGCGCGGGGTAAACTCCCCGGCCCGGAGGAGCCCGATGGACCCCGATTCCCCCCGGCGCGCGCGGCCGGCCGTGCTGCCCGCCGCCGCTCGGCTGGCCACACTGCTGCTGCCTGCGGCGCTGCTGGCGGCGGCGGCAGGCTGCGCCAGCCTTGCGCCGCCGGCCGGCCCGTGGACGCTGCAGGCGACCGACCCCTCCGGCACGCCCCTGCCGGGCGGCGTACAGACCTACCGTGCCGAGGGGATCGTGCTCGAGCTCCGGCCCCTCACCGACGCCGAGCGCACCACCTTCCTGACCCAGCGCGCCGGCGCGGCGGGCGACGTCTTCGCCGGCGGCGTCAAGAGCTTTCTCACCTTCCGACTGACGGTCGCCGCCACCGGCAACGTCCCGGCCCACATCGAGACGCAGTCGATCCGCCTGCTCCCCAACGGCGGCAGCTCGATGCTCCCGCCGCTCGACTACACCCGGGCCTTCGAGCTGCTGCGTCCCGAGCGCGGCACACTCCCTTCCGAGGGGATGGTCGAGACCCTGATGCGCGGCGTCTTCGACGGGCCGATCGATCTCGCGGCCGGGCAGTCGCTCGAAGGGCTCCTGATCTTCGTCGAGCCGGAGGGGACCTGGGACATCCTCTTCCTCGACATCCCGTTCATCCAGGCCGGTGCCGACACCGGCCGCAGCCGCTTCTACTTCCAGAAGAAGTACGAGGGCGAGGCGACGCCGCAATGAGCGCGAAGATCCTCGACGGCAACGCCCTGGCGAAGGCGATCCGGGCCGGCCTGGCCCGGGACGCGGCGGCGTTCCAGGCCGCGGCTGGCCGCCCGCCCGGGCTCTCGGTGATCCTGGTCGGGGAAGACCCGGCCAGCGCGGTCTACGTCGGGCACAAGGAGAAGGCCGCGCGCGAGGCCGGCTTCGCTTCCGCGGTCGTGCGCCTGCCGGCCACGGCCTCCGAGGCCGAGGTGCTGGACAGGATCGCGGCGATGGCGGCCGACCGCGCGGTCGACGGGATGCTGGTCCAGCTGCCGTTGCCGAAGCAGGTCGACCCGCTCGCGGTGCAGCGCGCGATCCCGCCCGCCAAGGACGTCGACGGCTTCCACCCGGTGAATGCCGGGATGCTGCTCCTGGGCCAGAAGGGGGGCTTCGTCCCCTGCACGCCGCTGGGCGTGATGGCGCTGCTGGACGAAGCCGAAATTCCGCTGAAGGGGGCCGAGGCGGTCGTCGTCGGCCGCTCGACGATCGTCGGCAAGCCGGTCGCACAGCTCCTGCTCGACCGCCACGCGACCGTGACGATCGCCCACTCGCGGACGCGGGACCTGGCCGCGGTCTGCCGCCGCGCCGACGTGCTGGTCGCGGCAGCTGGCGTGCCCGGCCTCGTGCGCGGCGCGTTCGTCAAGCCGGGGGCGGCGGTGATCGACGTCGGGATCAACCGGATCACCGACGCGGCGCAGGCCGAGGACCTGCTGGCCGGGCAGCCGGAGCGGCTCGAGAAGTTCCGCAAGAACGGCCACGCGCTGGTCGGCGACGTCCACTTCGGCGAGGCCGCCGCGGCCGCGGGCTGGATCACCCCCGTCCCGGGTGGGGTCGGCCCACTGACCGTCGCGCTGCTGCTGCGCAACACGCTGGAAGGGGCGCGCCGGACCGAGGGGCTGCCGGCGTGAGCCGCTTCTTCCTCGACGAAGAAGGACTGCCGCACCTGCTGCTGGTCGGGCTGACCGGCGGGATCGGCACAGGCAAGTCGACGGTCGCGGGGATGCTGCGCGAGGCCGGCTGCCCCGTCGTCGACGCCGACGCGATCGTCCACCGCCTGCTCGACCCCGGCGGCGCGGCGGTGCCGGAGGTGCTCGAGGCCTTCGGCAACGGGATCGCCGAGACGGGGGGCGGGATCGATCGGGCCGCTCTGGCCGAGATCGTCTTCAAGAACGAGACCCAGCGGAAGCGGCTGGAGGCGATCGTCCACCCGCTGGTCGTGGCCGAGAGCCGCGAGCGGATGATCGCCGCGGCGCGCGAGACGGGGGCCGAAATGGTCGTCTACGACGCCGCGCTGCTGATCGAGACCGAGCGTTACCGCCAGTTCCACCGGCTGGTCGTCGTCTACACCCGCCCCTCGATCCAGCTCCAGCGGATCATGGAGCGCGACAAGACCGGCCCCGACCGGGCCGGGGCGCGGATCCGCTCGCAGATGCCGATCGAGCGCAAGGCCGCGTTGGCCGACTACCTGGTCGACAACTCCGGCCACTGGCAGGAGACCCGCAAGCAGGTCTCGACGCTGATCGACCAGCTGGCCGAAGATGCGCGGCTGCTGCGGCAGGGGCTGCCGCTGCCGATCCGGCGCGTCTCCCCCTTCCTGTCGTGACCGCGTGACCGGCCGCCACCGCGGCCTGCGAGGACCCCGATGAGCCCGACCCCCACCACCGCCCCGCCCCGAACGCGCGCGCTCACCGCCGGCGCGGCGCTCGTCCTGATCGCCGCGGGGATCGCGCTGCTGGTCGCGGGGTGCCGCAAGGCCGAGCGCACCGGCCCGCCGGTCAAGCCCTACCCGCCGATCGTGGCCCCGCTCCCGCCGATCGCGACCGTGGCCGACGAGGGGTTCCCCGGGAAGTGGGAGCCCCTCGAAGGGATCGAGCCGGGGATCCGCGCCTTCGTCGTCGGCCCCGCGTCCGGCGACCCGGCGGGGGGCGTCGTGGTCGTCCCCTCGGTCTGGGGGATCTCGCGCGAGGTCCGCGACCTGGCCCGCGCGCTGGCCGCCCGCGGCTTCGCGGTGGTCATGCCCGACCCGCTCGAAGGGGTCGAGGCGACCAGCCGGCTCGGGATGAAGGAGCTCTCCGCAGGGATCGTTCCCGAGCGCGTCCAGGAGGCGATCCTCGCCGGACTGGCACGCCTCCAGCGCGACCTGCCGGGCAAGCCGGTCGCGCTGCTCGCGCTCGGCCAGGCCTCGCCGTGGGTGATCGGGCTGGGCGAGCGGGCGCGGCCCTTCTCGGCGCTGGCCTTCGACACCGCGGCGATGGGCGAGCGCGAGGTCGCCCTGCTGGCCGCCGCCGGGCGCCCGGTGCTGGCGCTCTTCGGCGACAACAGCTCGACCTACGCGATGGATCGGCGACTGGCGCTGGACGAGGCCGCCCGGAAGGCCGGGCTGGCGCTCCAGCTCTACCCGGTACCCGGCGCCGGGACGGATCTCTTCGACGCCCGGGCCAGCGCGTTCTACGCGCCGGCCTACGACGAGGGGCTGGCCCGCCTCGAGGCCTTCCTGCGGGAGCCCGCCCCCTGAAGCGGGGGCCTCAGGCCATGGACGACTCGATCTCCTTCTCGATCAGCGAGAACTCGGGGACCCGGCTGTGGAGCGCGGTCGCCAGTGGCGAACCGCAGCGGTTGGCCAGGTGGCGGACCACCTCGACGATGAAAGGTCCCGCGACCTCGTAGGGGACACCCGCCTCGGCGACGCGCTGCTTGATCGCTTCGGCGCCACGAGCCGCTGTCAACCCCCTCGCCCCGGCCTGGTTGCCGACAACGCTCCAGGCCTCCGGGACCCAGGAGGCCAGCGAGATCTCGACCGGCCGGGGCAGGCGCCCCCGGATCGAGGCGACCAGCGCGACCAGTCCCCCGCTGACGACCTGATCGCTCAGCCCGAAGTGCTCGGCAAGGTCGCTGCGGAGCTGCTGTGCTCGGAACGAACCCGTGATCTTCATGGCCTTCCCCCCATGCGCCGGCCGGGGTCAGTACTCGGCGTAGCGCAGGCCCGGTTCCGGGCGCGCGCCGAGGCCCAGCCTGGCCTGCTCCGGCACGTACTTCAGCTCGAACTTGGGACCCCACGCCGCGATCGAAGTCCAGGCCTCGGCGCCGTACCGCCGGCGGACGTGGTCGTCGATCACCGCGAAGGCCGTGAACACCTCTTCCACCGTCAGCCCGGCCGAGAGGGTGGCGCTCCAGAGGTTCCTGAGCGCGGGGCTGGAGGGCGCGATCGATTGCCACGCGGTCATCGGGAACGCCGCCAGGGTCCGGACGGTCTCCTCATCGACCTCGCGCAGCAGCACCTTGAGGAGCCGCGAGAAGGCGTCCCGGACGACCGGGGCTGGCCGGCCCACGAGCCGGGTCAGTTCTTCGAGCAGGTCTTCGTGAAGCGGCTGGCCGACCATCGGTGGCTCCTCGGGCCCGGCTCCGGAGCGGGGACTCCTTCGCGGGCTGGCGAGCCACCCTTATGCAAGGCGCGTGCTGTACGCTAAACCGTTGAAAAGAAGAGGAATGACGGACGGCCCCTGGGGAGAGGGCGTCCGCCGGCGTCCGGTTGCCGGACAGGGTGTCTCGGGGTGTCCGGCCGGTTCAGGAGGGCGTGGGCCGCCGGGCCGGGGCTAGTTCGAGGCGAGCAGCTCCTTGGCGGTGAAGAGCGCCTCGACCTCCAGGCCGGCACTTTCCAGGTTCTCCCGCCCCCCTTCCTGGCGGTCCACGATCGCCACCAGCCCGGCCACGGGCAGCCCGGCCTCCTTGCACGCCTCGACCGCGACCAGCGAACTGCCCCCGGTGGTGATCACGTCCTCGACGATCACCACGGCGGACCCGGCGGGCGGGGCCCCCTCGATCCGCTGGCCGGTGCCGTGGGCCTTGGCCTCCTTGCGGACCAGGAAGGCCGCCACCGGCGTCCCCTGGAGGTGGGAGACCACCGCGGTCGCGGCGGCGATCGGGTCGGCGCCAAGGCTGAGGCCCCCGACCGCCACCGGCTTCCAGCCCCGGCGGGCGATCGCCGCCAGCACCTCGACCCCGACCAGGTAGGCCCCCTCCGGGTGGAGGGTGGTCCGGCGGCAGTCCAGGTAGTAATCCGAGGTCCGGCCCGAGGCGAGCACGAAATGCCCCCGCTTGATCGACTCCCGGCGCAGGATCCCGGCCAGCCGGGCCCTCGATTCGTCTTGATTCGTCATCGTCTCCCCTTTGCCAGCCCGTACCGTTTCGGTGTAATCGTTACGCGGGTTTGCAGCAGCATAGCGCTCCGAAACGGGAAGCCGTACGGGGACCGGCGGTGTATCTTCGCCCGCGGGGCTAGCCGGTTTTCGAACGGGTTGGGGACTGCCTAGAAGCAGGCGGCCGGAGGCCGTACTGCCGCACGGAGGAAGTCGATCTCATGAGGACTGTCCATCGCAGCATGCTGGCTCTGGCGCTCGCCTGTGCGCTCGCCGTGGCCCCGTCGCTGGCGCTCGCCGCGCCGGCGCTCTCGAGCGCCGTGTCGGGGCGAATCGTGGCCGCCGACCTCAGGACGCCGGCCGTGGGCCTCTCCGTGCGGGCGGTCCCGGACGGAGCCAAGGAGCCGCTCGCCCAGGCCACCACCGACGCCCGGGGCCGGTTCCAACTCCAGGGGATCCCGGCCGGCCGCTACCTGTTCGTGCTCTACGACGCGCAGGGCGCGCCGCTGGCCGCCGCGCCGATCGTCGCCGAGCAGGCCGTGATGACCGTGACGCTCGCGCTCCCGGCGCCCGGCACGCTCGCTCCCGGACAGACCGAGGGGGAGCAGAAGGACGACGAAAAGAAGGACGAGGACGAGGCCGCGACCAAGTCCGGCTTCGCCACCTGGGTCTCGAGCCCGGCCGGCGCGACGATCGTTCTGCTGGCCTCCGCCGCGGTCATCGCGGTCGGCGCCGACCAGCTGACCAACGACGACACCGACACCGACGAGATCTCGGTCAGCCCGCCGGCCCCGCGACGCTGACGGCAGCCCACGCAGCGATCGCTCCCTCCCGGGCCTGCGGCGCGGAGTCGTCACGTATGTCCCCCCGCGCCCGCGCGCGCGCCGCCATCCTGGCCGCGCTGGTCCTGGCGGCCATCGCTCCGACGGCGATGGCCCAGGTCCCGACGCGCGAGGAGCCGTTTCCGGTGCTGATCTCGCCGCGCCGCTGGGGGCCGCTGCTGATCCAGCCGCAGCTGGTGCTGGAGAGCATCGGCTACGAAGGGAACGTCTTCCTGACCGCCCCGACCGAGGTCAGCGGCCAGGACCCGGTTTCGTCGTTCTACGCGCGGGCCGGCGCCGACCTGACGGGGCAGATCCAGTTCGGCCCCAACATCGCCCTGACTTTCCACGACCGCGCGATCGGCGAGATCTACGCCAAGTCCGAGCTGTCGGCGCTGAACCACCTCGACAACCAGGCCGACGGCCAGCTCGACGTGCTGCTCGGTCCGGTCCTGCTGACGGCGGGGTGGGAGTACTCGTCGATCCAGGACACGCCGACGTTCGACGCGGTCGACAACCTGCCCGACCAGCAGACGCGCATCCGGACCAACACCCCGAAGGCCGCGCTGCGCCTGTTCCTCTCGCCGCTCTGGGATGTATCGGCCTCGGCCCGCGAGGTGCGGACCCGCTACAGCAACCCGCAGCGAACCTACACCGTGCTCGTCCCGCAGGACGGCGACCCGAACGTGGTGCTGGCGGCCCCGGTCCCGGTCGACCAGGCGCTGGATCGCGACCGGCTGTCGGCCCGCGGCGAGATCGGCTGGCGGCCGCGCGGCTCGGTCCGCTTCTACCTGGCCTACGAGCGCGCCGACCTCGACTTCACCTTCAACCAGCTGACCGGAACCTCCTCGGGCGAGGCCTTCGACATCGCGGCGCCACGCGACGCGACCGGCCGGCGCTGGCTGTTCGGCATCAACTTCAACCCGCTGTCCCGGCTCTCCGGCACCCTGGAAGTCGGCAAGGCGACGATCGACCCGGTCGATCCCGACTCGGGTTACCAGCCGTTCGACGGACTGGTCGGGGTCGGGACCCTGACCTGGCGCCCGAGCGGGGCCTCCCGGGTCACCTTCTCCTACGAGCGCGACGCCACGGTCTCGATCTTCGAGAACAACCTCTACTACGAGATCACGGCCCGGAGCCTCGACCTCGAGTACTTCTTCGGCCGGCGCTGGGGGGTCCAGGGGGGGATCGGCCGCGACCGGCTGTTCTTCCCGGAGGAAAGCCCGGAACTGATCATCTATCCCGACGGCTCGACCGGGCAGGGGTTCGACCCCGGGATCCGCCGCCAGGACAGGATCGACGACATCTACGTCGGCTTCATGACCCGGATCGTCGGCGACTTCCAGATCGGGTTACGCTACGGGGTCCGGGACCGGACCTCGAACGACCCCTTCGCCGAGGATCGCCAGCCCTACCTCGTCACGGTCGGCAGCATCGAGTACTGAAACGGACCGCATCGCCCCAGGAGCACCGCCATGAGCCCCTCCTTCCGCCGCCTCCCCGTCCCCGCGATCGCGCTCGCGCTGGCGCTGTCCTGCGCCTCGGCCGCGCCGCAGTCGGAGCCGTCCCGGCCCGCGGCCCCGGCCGCCCCGCCGGCGGTCCCGGCGGCGAGGGCACTCCCCTCGCCCTTCGCGATGCCGCCGACCTCGGACCAGGACTACTCGATCGGCGCGCAGGACGTGCTCGAGATCCGCGAGTACCAGCTGAAGGAACTCGACGTCACCCGCCGTGTCGACAACGACGGCTCGGTCACGCTGCCGCTGCTCGGGAAGGTCCTGGTCGGCGGGCTCAACCCGCAGCAGGCGGAGGACGCGATCGCGCAGCTGCTCCGGGAGCGCGAGCTCGTCAAGATCCCGCAGGTCACGGTGAACATCAAGGAGTACGTGTCGCGGCGCGTGAGCATCCAGGGGGCGGTGGACAAGCCGGGGCTGTACCCGATGTTCGGCCCCAAGACGCTGCTCGAGATGGTGGGCGAGGCGGGCGGCCTGAACGACCGGGCCGGCAAGAAGATCATCGTCCAGCGCCCCTACGCGGCTTCCGGCCAGGACCGCGTCGAGATCGACATCGAGGAGCTGGTCTACGAGGGGAACCCGCTGCTCAACGTCCCGCTCCAGCCGGGCGACATCGTGCTGATCCCCTACCTTCAAGAGGTCCGGATCTACGTCAACGGCGCGGTCCGCAACCCCGGAATGTACAAGTTCCCGGTCGACCAGGAGGCCACCGTGCTGCAGGCCGTGACGGCCGCCGGAGGGGCCACCGACCGGGCCAACGAGAGCCGGGTCAACGTCGTCCGGCGGAACACCGATGGCACGCGGCAGGTCTTCAAGGTAAACCTGAACCGCGTGAAGAAGGGCAAGGAGGAGGATATCCTCCTCGAAGAGAACGACACCGTGGTGGTCCCGGAGTCCTTCTTCTGATCGGTCCGGGCAGGCGCGAACGCGTCCGGCGGGGTGCGCGATGACTTCAGCGACGAACCAGCAGGAATTCAACCTCCGGGACTACTGGCAGATCCTGGTCCGGCGGCGCTGGCTGATCTACACCTTCCTGCTGGTGACGACCGTCGCCGCCTTCGTCTCGAGCATGGTCGCGACCCGGGTCTACAAGGCCCTATCAGAACTTCTACAACACGCAGTACAAGATCCTGCAGTCCGACGCCGTGCTGACCAACGCCGTCGACGCGCTCGAGCGCAAGGCGGTCCTCTTCCCCAGCCAGGACCCGAAGCTGCGCGGGAAGTTCGCGCTCCCCACGATCGGCGACCTGACGGGCGCGATGTCGCGGGCGATCGGCCGCAAGCCGGCCGGCGCGGGCATCCCGGAAGATCCCAAGTACCCGCTGATCCGCGAGCTGCGCGGGGGCCTCTCGATCGAGCCGGTGCGCGACAGCCACCTCGTGAACATCTCGTTCGTCTCGGCCTCCCCCGCCTTCGCCGCGGAGGCGGCCAACGCGATCGCCAACGGCTACATCCTGTTCACGATGAGCGGACGCAAGGACATCGCCGACCAGTCGGAGCTGTTCTTCACGAACCAGCTGGCGAAGCTGCAGGACGATATCACGCGCCAGGACATCAACCTCCAGAAATACGCCGCGGAAAAGGGGATCATCACCGGTACGGGTGACCTGAACGAGCTGACCGTCAAGAACCTCGACGAGCTGCGCGGGAAGATGACCGAGGCCCAGGCCGAGGTCGCGAACACCCGGGCCCGGCTGCAGTCGCTGGAACGAACCCCGCCGGCGGCGATCGAGGAGGTCCGGAACAACGAGCTGATCCAGCGGCTCTCCAGCACCGTCGCCGAGCAGGACACCAAGTACCGGGAGCAGCTCACGACCTACGGCCCGAACCTCCCGGCCGTGCGCCAGCTCAAGGAGGCGCTCGACAGCTCGCGCGAGCAGCTCGAGACCGCGACTGCCGCCCTGGCGCAGAAGGCGATCGCCGGCGCGCGTGCCGACTACGAGCGCGCCCAGGGCGTGCTCAAGGGGCTGGAAGGGCTGCAGGCCCAGTCCGCCTCGCAGGTCACGCAGCTGAAGGAGGACTACGTCGAGTTCCTGGCGATGAAGGCCCAGCTCGACCGCACGCGGCAGACCTACAACGAGTTCCTGAAGAAGCAGACCGACATGCGGATGTCGGGCCTCATGCTCGACGGTGCGGAGAAGGGCCAGAACGTCCGGGTGATCGACGCCGCCCAGCCGCCGCGCGTCGTCTACAAGCCCAAGGTCAAGCTCAACACCCTGCTCGGACTGCTCTTCGGCCTGTTCCTGGGGGTGGCCGTCGCGTTCCTGATGGAGTACGTCGACAACACGCTCAAGACGCCCGAGGACGTCCGCTCCACGCTCAACATGGCGGTGCTGGGGATGATCCCGGCCCAGGAGTTCGACCCGAAGCACCGCTCCGGCCGCTCGCGCCGGCCGGAGGTCCCCGAGCACGCGACGGGCGCCGCCGACCCCGCGCTGATCACCGCCCAGCAGCCGCTCTCGCCGATCTCCGAGGCCTACCGCGAGCTGCGCACTTCGGTCCTGCTGGCGACCGCCGGCCACCCGCCGCGCGACATCGCCGTGACCTCGTGCCAGCCCAGCGAAGGCAAGACCACGACCGCCCTCAACCTGGCGATCGCGCTGGCCCAACTCGGCCGCCGGGTGCTGATCGTCGACACCGACCTGCGCCGGCCGCGCTGCCACCTCGTGCTCAAGGCCTCCCCGTCGCGCGGCGTGAGCACCTTCCTGACCGGGATGAGCGGGCTCGACGCGCTGGTCCAGCCGACGACGATCGAGCGGGTCTCGCTGGTCGCTGCCGGCCCGATCCCGCCCAATCCGGCCGAACTGCTCGACTCCGACCGCTTCCGCGAGATGATCGCGCTGCTGCGGGGACACGAGGAGTACGACCACATCATCTACGACTCGCCGCCGGTCCTGTCGGTCGTCGACCCGCTGCTGATCGGGCGCCACACCGACGGCACGATCCTGGTGATCAAGTCGGGCTTCACGACGCGCGACGCGGGGCGGCTGGGCAAGGAGAAGCTGGATTCCGGCCGCCTGAACGTGCTGGGGATCGTGCTCAACGCGGTCCGGACCGAGAACGTCCCTTACCAGTACCGCTACTACCGCTACGGCTACGCGCGGGACAACAAGGACGAGGCCGACCGGGTCGAGCGCGAGCGGAGCGACGAAGTGCCGGCGGGCGACACGAAGCACAGCTGAGCCCACGGGACGCCACTTGGACCGCGAGACCCTTTCCCGCCGGCTGGCGTGGGCCCTGCTGGGCCTGATCCTGCTCGGCGCCGTCTGGTTCGGCGCCGTCGAGCCGGACGTCAAGCCGCTGTTCGCCGCCGCCGCGCTGGTGCTGGCCGGCAGCGCGCTGCTCCTGACCCCGGCGCGTCACCGCCCCGGCCTGGGCTGGACGCTCGCCGCGCTCGCCTTCCCGGCCTGGCTGGCGCTCCAGCTCGTGCCGCTCCCGGCCGGGGTGGTCTCCCTGCTCAGCCCGCGGGCCGCCGCCTGGTCGCGCGAGTTCTGGCCCGGCCCGTTGTCGGGCTGCGGCGGCGAGGCGCTGCTCGCGGCCCAGCCCCCCGCACTGATTCCGCTCACGGTCGACCGCTTCTCGACCTGGTTCTTCCTGTTCATTGTGGCTGCGGGGCTGGCGACCTTCCTCGCCGCCCGCAGCGTACTGGGCGGCGACCGCGCGGGGCGCCGCGCCGCGATCGCGACGGTTGCGGTCTTCACCGCGGCCGAAGCGCTGTACGGCCTGTTCCAGTGGACCTCCAGCTCGCCGATGGTCCTCTGGCTGGAAAAGGACGCCTACCTCGACAGCGCCACCGGGACGCTGATCAACCGCAACCACTTCGCACTGATGCTCTACGTCGGTCTGGGCTGCACGCTGGCGCTGCTCCTGGAACGCACGGCCCGGAGCGAGTGGCAGCGCGAGGCCCCGGGCCGCGCCACCGCCCGCACCGCGACGCTGGCCCTGCTCGCGGGGCTGCAGATCTTCGGGGTGATCGCCAGCAAGTCGCGCGCCGGGCTGGCGGGGATGCTGCTCGTGGTGATCGTCGGCGCGGTGCTGGTCGTCGGCCACCCGGACCGGCGCAGCGCGCGCGCGGTCGGGCTCCTGATGCTCGCGCTGCTGGTGATCCCCGCGCTGCTGCTGGCCGGTCCGGCGCTGATGGAGCGGCAGGCCGCGCTGCAGGAGGAGTGGACGGCGGAGGCGGGGCGCGGTGCCGTCTGGCGGGCCAGCCTGGGAATGGTCTCCGACTTTCCGCTGACCGGCTCGGGCGGCGCAACGTTCGAGGAGGCCTTCCGGCTCTACCGTCCGCCCGAGATCCAGTCCTTCTACGACTACGCCCACAACGACTACCTCCAGCTGCTGGTCGAGACCGGCGCCCCGGGCCTGCTGCTGGCGCTGCTGCCGGTCGCGCTGGTCGCGCTCCCGGTCGTGCGCGGGATGCTGGCCCGCCGGCGGCGCGGCGACCGCGACCCGACCGGCACCTTCCCCTCGACCACGACCTGGCCGCTGTGGGCCGCGCTGCTCGCGGTGGCGCTGCACGAGCTGGTCGACTTCGGCCTGCAGATCCCCTCCAACCTGCTGCTGGTCGCCTTCCTGGCCGGAGTCCTGTCGGGCCCGTGGCCGCACGGAGGGCGGCTGGCGCGGCCGGCGCCGCGGCTGGCCAGCGCGTACGCCCTGGGCGCGATCGCGCTGGCCGTCCCCGCGCTGCTGTTCGCCGTCGCCCAGTGGAGCGCCTTCGCCGGGACGCTGCGCGTGCCCGACCTGCCGACGGTGCGCCAGGCCGAGGCCTCCGAGCTGATGCGCACCTGGCGCGGCAACCGCAAGGACACCGGGCCGCTGTGCCGCGCGCTGCCGCTCCAGGCGCGGGCCCAGGCGCTCCGCCCGCTGGCTGCGGGGTACGCCGTCCAGCACGCGACGCAGCTTGTCGCCGCGATCGAGTCCGGCGCGATCGACCGGGCCCGGCAGGGGGCGGCGCTCGACGAGGCCTCGCTCGCGGCCGGCCGGGTGCGCCGGATCGACCCCTGGAATGCCGCCCACCGGCGCAGCCTGATCGCGATCGACCTGGCCGTCGGCCAGCTCAGCGATGCCTTCGAGGACGCCTCGGTCGCGGCGCGCCTGGCCCCCGACAACGTGGGGCAGGTGGTGCGGACCCTGCTCAACGCGGGCGTCCCGGCGCCGCTCGTCGGAGAGAAGCTGGGGAGCGACGGGCGGGCACTCAACCAGCTGCTCTCCGAGCTGAACCGGCGCGGCGACCGGACCGGCGCCGGGCTGGTGGTCGCGAAGGACGTCGCCGCCACGGCCGAGACCTGCCGCGCCGGCGGCGAGATCCGGAACGTCCTCCGGACGGTCCACGGCGTCGACGGCGAGCCGTTCCTGCGAGCCTGCCTGGCGCTGTTCGAGCGCGCCGGGGACGCGGTGTACACCGAGTACGCGCGGGCCTGGCTGGTCAACGACCTGATCGAATCGGGCCAGCTCCAGGAGGCCCGCAGGTTGTTCGAGAAGATGGAGCAGGCTCCGTCGCGCTGGTGGGCGGAGCACCGCTTCGCGGTCGCGACGGAGGACTGGGACCGCCTGGTCCGCGTGTCGCGCAGCCTGCTGCGCGAGCCGGGGCTCGACCCGGAGTCGGAACGCTACCTGCGCATCACGCTGGCGCAGGGGTACACCTACAAGCGCGACTTCGAGCTGGCGATCGACGAGATGGAGCGCGTGGTGGCGGCGAGCCCCGAGAACGACGATCAGCGCGACCAGCTCGACGCGCTGCGCGCGGGAAAGAACCCCTGGGCTCCGAATCGCCGCCGGTGACGGGGCGCGGGGCCGTCACCCGCGGCGGGGCCCGGGGCGCGCCCATCCGGCCGGAGTCCCCGTCCAGAGAGGCCCGCTCGGGTCCGCGCGGGAAGGCGCCCCGGATTTCGGGTAGCATCTCGCCGCGATGACCTTCTCCCCCCTGCGCCGCGCCCTGGCCGCCCTGCTCGTCCCGGCCCTCCTCTTCGCCCCGTTCCCGACGGCCGCGGCGCAGTCCGGGCCGCCGGCCCCGGCGGCCGGTGCGCCGGCGGCGGCCCCGGCTCCCCAGGGGAAGTCGACGGTCGTGGCCTGGATCCGCGACCGGCAGGGGAAGGACCTCGTCGGCGCGCGCCTGATGCTGGCGCCGATGGCGGGGACGTCGCCGGCGCGGGTCTCGGACGACACCGACCGGTTCGGCGAGTGCCGGCTCAAGAACGTCAGCTACGGCTACTACCGCTACGGCGTCGAGACGGCCGAGGGGACCTTTCTCGGGAACCGGATCCTGCTCGTCGCGCCGGAGCGTGAGCTGCCGATCGAGATCGACCTGACCGACTTCCTGCCGGAGGACGAGAAGCTGGGCCTGTCGAAGACGGATCCCGTCCCGGGGACGGACAAGGTCCCGGTCGGCGTGGCGCGGCTGAAGGAAGAGACCGGCGCGAAGGGGCTGGCCTGGTTCCGGACCGGCAAGGGGGTCGCGGTGGTCGTCGGCGGCGGGATCCTGATCGTAGCCGGCCTGATCCTGCTCACCGATACGGACGACACGGAGACCTCGGTCAGCCCGTCCGAGCCGTCAACTCGCTGACGGCACCTTCCACATCTCGCGCCAGCGGGTGTTCGTCGCGCGCCGGTAGGTCTCGCGCGCCCGCAGGTCGACCCACAGCTGGTCCGTCTCCGGGCGCCCGGCGGCGACGCAGCTCGCGCAGAGCGGAAGCACCTCCCCTTCGTCGAGCACGCTCCGCGTGTCGGTGCCACGCGCGTCGCAGACGGCGCAGTAGTAGGTGCCACCCGCCGCGCTGCGCTCCCCGACCTTGAACGCCTCCTGCTGGCTCCGCATTCCGCTGTCCCCTTTCCCGTCGCTATTCGTCCCCGACCTCGACCTGGCCCGCGACCACCACCGGGCGCTCGACCGGTGGCGAGACCGGGAGGGCCGCGGCGGTGACGTTTTCGCCCAGCGCCTCCCGGATCACCTGGTCGAGGTCCTCGACGAACACGAACTCGAGGTTCTTCCGCAACTCCGGCTGGATGTCCTCGAGGTCTTTCTCGTTGTGCCTGGGCAGCAGCACGCGGGTCACGCCGGCCCGCCGCGCCGCCAGCACCTTCTCCTTGATCCCGCCGACCGGCAGCACCTTGCCGCGCAGGGTGATCTCGCCGGTCATCGCCAACTGCGGCCGCACCGGGCGCCCGGTCATCAGCGAGAGCAGGGCGACGTCGATCGTGACGCCGGCCGAGGGCCCGTCCTTGGGGATCGCGCCGGCCGGCACGTGGACGTGCAGATCGGTCTTCTCGAAGGTCTCGGGCGCGATCCCGAAGCGATCGGCGTTGGAGCGGATCCAGGACAGCGCGGCCTGGGCCGACTCCTTCATCACCTCGCCCAGCCGGCCGGTGATCATCAGCTTGCCGCGGCCCGGCATCTTGGTGGCCTCGATGAAGAGGATGTCCCCTCCGGCCTGGGTCCAGGCCAGGCCGATCGCCACACCCGGCCGGTCGGCCCGCTCGGCCAGTTCGCGGTAGAAGTGCGGCGGCCCCAGGTAGCCGGGGATGTCGTCGGCGCCGACCACCAGCAGCTCCTCGGGCTCGCCCTCCTCGACCAGCTTGCGCGCGATCTTGCGGCACAGGCTGGCGAACTCGCGCTCGAGGTTGCGCAGCCCCGCCTCGCGCGTGTAGTCGGCGATGACGCGCCGGATCGTATCGTCGGTGAATTCCAGCTTGGCGCCGGCCAGGCCGTTCTCGGTGACCTGGCGCGGGATCAGGTGCCGGCGCGCGATCTCGACCTTCTCTTCCTCGGTGTAGCCCGGGAGGTTGAGCACCTCCATCCGGTCGCGCAGCGCCGGAGGGACGGTGTCGAGCACGTTCGCGGTGCAGATGAAGAAGACCTGGGACAGGTCGAACGGCACCTCGAGGTAGTGGTCCGAGAAGCTGTTGTTCTGCTCCGGGTCGAGGACCTCGAGCAGCGCGCTGGCCGGGTCGCCGCGGAAGTCCGCGCCGAGCTTGTCGATCTCGTCGAGCACGAAGACCGGGTTCCGGGTCCCGGCGCGCTTGAGCCCCTGGATGATCCGGCCCGGCAGCGCGGCGACGTAGGTCCGGCGGTGCCCGCGGATCTCGGCTTCGTCGCGCACCCCGCCCAGCGAGACCCGCACGAACTTGCGCCCCATGGCGCGGGCGATCGAGCGGCCGAGCGAGGTCTTGCCGGTGCCCGGGGGGCCGACCAGGCAGAGGATCGGGCCCTTGAGCTCCGGCCGCCGCTTGCGCACGGCGAGGTACTCCAGGATCCGGTCCTTGATCTTCTCGAGGTCGTAGTGGTCCTCGTCGAGGATCTCGCGGGTGTGCTTGAGGTCGATGTGATCCTCGGTGGCCTTGCTCCAGGGAAGGTTGGTCAGCCAGTCGAGGTAGGTGCGCGAGACGGTGTACTCCGCCGAAGCGGGCGACATCTGCGCCAGCCGGTCCAGTTCGCGGTCGGCGATCTCCCGGGCCTCGGTCGTGAGTCCGGCCTCCTCGACCTTCTTGCGGAACTCCTCGACCTCGCGCGTGCGGTCGTCGCCCTCGCCCAGCTCGCGCTGGATCGCCTTCATCTGCTCGCGCAGGTAGAACTGCTTCTGGGTCTTGCCGACCTCGTCCATCACCCGCGACTGGATCTGCGAGCCGAGCTCGGTGACCTGGATCTCGCGCGCCACCCGCATCGTGAGCTGCGTCAGCCGCTCGCGCAGCGAGACGATCGGCAGCAGGTCCATCTTGTCCGAGACCGGGATCGGCATGACGGACGAGATGATGTCGGCCAGCCGGTCGGGCTCGTCCTCGGGCAGCGACAGCTCGACCTCGCCCGAGAGGTTGGGGTGGATCTCGACCAGCTTGCGGAACTGCAGCCCCAGGTTGCGGGCCTGGGCCTCGACTTCGATTCCGCCCTCCTGCTGGTTCGGCAGGCGCTCGATCTCGGCGGCGAGGAACGGCTCCAGCTGCGTGAACGACCGGATCCGGATCCGCTCCTGACCCTGGATGATCAGGTTGATGTTGCCGCCGCCGACCCGGATCGCCTTGAGGATCCGCGCCAGGGTGCCGTACTCGTAGAGGTCGTCCGCGCCCGGATCGTCGACCGCGGCGTCCTTCTGGCTGACGACCACGACCGGCAGGTCCTTCTCGAGCGCGCTCTCGATCAGCGCCAGCGTCTTGCGGCGGCCGACCGAAATCGGCATGACCGCGTGCGGGAAGAGCACGCTGTTGCGCAGCGGCAGCACGCCGAGCACGTGGTCGCCCGCGCCGTCGCGCTCGGCGCCGCCGCCGGCACCGAGAGTGCCGGGATCGTCGCCGCGTTCCCGTTCCTTCGTCATGGGTGTTCCTCGAGACCGCACGGCCGGAGACGGGGCGAGTCTGCCACCGTCCCCTCCGTCGTGCCATACGGTCCCGCGACCGTCGGCCGTGTCCGATCGAAAGGGAGCGAAGGGGGGACCGGACGCGGGACCGGCCCCCCTTCGTCGAGCCGCTCCGGAACCCGGCTACGCGACGCGGACCTCGATCTTCCGCGGCTTGGCTTCCTCGGCCTTGGGCAGCGTGACCGTCAGGATGCCGTCCCGGACCTCGGCCCCGATCTTCGCGAAGTCGACCGTCGCCGGCAACGCGAAGACGCGGCTGAAACGGCCTGTGCTGCGCTCGGCGCGGAAGACCGCCGCGTCCTGGTGGGCCGGGTCGGGCTTGCGCTCGCCGGAGAGCGTCAGCGTCCGGTTCTCGACCGAGACCTCGATGTCCTCGTTGCGGAAACCGGGCAGGTCGGCGACGAGCAGGAGCGTGTCGCCCTTCTCGAGGATGTCCACGGGGGGCACGAACGGGCGGGTGAACCCGGCGTCCGCGCCGTCGAAGGCCTCGCGCACGAGATGTGCCATCTCTTCCTGGAGCGCCTGAACCGACTGCAGGGGCTGCCATCTGACCAGCGTCATGGTGTCGTCCTCCTCGGTTGACGCCGGGGAATTGGGATCGGCCCGGGAGGTTGTCAAGACGCGCCGGTGGGCGCGGCGCCCGCTACAGCAGCGTGTGGTCCCGGGCCGCGATGTGCTCCGGCACCGGCTGGTAGTCGAACGGCTCGAGCGAGAACGACCCCCGCCCCTGCGTCAGCGAGCGGACGTCGGTCGAGTAGCCGAACATCGTCGACAGCGGCACCAGGCCCCGCACCAGCGCGACGGGCCCGGCGAGGCCCGTGTCGCGGATCTCGGCCCGCCGCGCGCCGAGGTCCTTGACCACCACCCCCAGGAAGTCCTCGGGCGCGCGGACCTCGAACTTCATCACCGGTTCCAGCACGACGGTCGCCGCTTCGGCCAGCGCGTGGCGCAGCGCGGTCGAGATCGACGCGCCGAGCGGCAGCAGCGGGTCGGGTGCGTCGCCCAGCTGCACCGTCTCCAGCGTGGCCTTGACGTCGACCACGGGGTAGCCGTACACGCCGCCCGCCTCGAGGCCGGAGCGCAGGATGTCGGCCGCCTCGGCCTGGAGCGCAGCGGGCAGCAGCTTCGCGTTGCCCGCCAGCGCGACCTCGACCGGCGCGATTCCGAGGTTGCCCGGCTCGCGCGGCCGCGGCTCGACCAGCACGCGCGCCGAGGCGTGGATCGCGGCCTCGCCGATCCGCTTCTCGAAGGTCCCCTCGCCGCGCCCCGGCGAGCCGACCGTCTCGCGGTACGAGACGCGCGGCCGGCCGAAGCGGGCCGCGACGTTGAACTCGCGCTGCATCCGGTTGCGGATCACGTCGAGGTGCAGTTCGCCCATCCCGGAGAGCAGCAGCTGGCCGGTCTCGGCGTCGGTGTGGACGCGGAAAGTCGGGTCCTCGCGCGTCAGCCGCGCCACGACCTCGAGCAGCCGCTCGCGCTCGGCGTTGGTCCGGGCCTCGACCGCGACCGAGACGACCGTCGGCGGGAAGTGGATCGGCTCGAAAGTGATCGGTGCGTCCGGATCGCACAGGGTGTCGCCGGTCACCACGTCCTTCAGCCCCTGGACCGCGAGGATGTCGCCGACCTCCGCAAACTTGACCGGCTCGCTGCGGTCGGCGTAGAGCCGGACCAGGTTGCGCAGCCGCAGCCGGACCTTGGTGCGCGGGTTGTAGACCCGCTGGTCGCCGTCGAGCTGGCCGGAGTAGACCCGGAGCCAGGCGAAGTCGGTCTCGCGCGTCGCCACGACCTTGAAGACCAGCGCGGAGAAGGGCGTGTCCGGCGACGGCGCGCGTTCCAGCCGCTCGCCGGTAGCCGGGTCGTGCCCCTCGGCCGGCGGCCTCTCGACCGGCGACGGCAGGTAGTCGCAGACCGCGTCGAGCACCGGCCGGATTCCGAGGTCCTTGAGCGCGGCCCCGCAGAGCACCGGGACCAGCCGCCCGGCGAGCGTGGCGTCGCGGATCGCCCGCTTGAGGTCGACCGAGGAGATCGGCTCCTCCATCAGGAACATGTCGCCGAGCCAGTCGACGACCTCGGCCACCCCCTCGACCAGGCGCGTGCGGGCCGCCGCGGCGGCCTCCCGGGCGTCGGCCGGGATGTCGCGCTCCTCCAGCTCGCGGCCCCGCGTGTCGGGGTCGAACACCAGCCACTTCATCCGCAGCAGGTCGATCACGCCGTCGAGCTTGTCTTCGAGGCCGTGCGGCAGGTTGACGAACAGGGCGTGCGCGCCCAGCTTGCCGCGAATCTCCTCGAGCACCCGCTCGTGGTCGGCGCCGACCCGGTCCAGCTTGTTGATGAAGGCGAAGCGCGGCACGCCGTAGCGGTCGGCCTGGTGCCAGACGGTCTCGCTCTGCGGCTCGACCCCCTCGACCCCGGAGAAGACGACGACCGCACCATCGAGCACCCGCAGGCTGCGCTCGACCTCGGCCGTGAAGTCGACGTGACCCGGCGTGTCGACCAGGTTGATCGTGACCTCGCGCCAGGTCAGCGTGCTCGAGGCCGCGGAGATCGTGATCCCGCGCTCGCGCTCGTCGGGGCGGAAGTCCATCACCGCCTCGCCGTCGTGGACCTCGCCGATCTTGTGGGTCAGGCCGGTGTAGTAGAGGAAGCGTTCGCTGACGGTCGTCTTGCCGGCGTCGATGTGCGCGATGACCCCGATGTTGCGCACATGCTCGAAGCTCTTGTGCGTCATCGGGTCACCTCGTGGCGGGCGCGGTCCGCGCAGCGCGGCCCGGCGGGTCGTTACGGCGGCAGGAAGGGGGGGTGAGCCGCCGGAAGGTAGCAGCGGGGTTGGGGAGCGTCAACGCGCCGCATTCCGTCCCGCGCGAGGGCCCAAAACAACAGCCCCCGCGGCTGAGGGCCGCGGGGGACGATCGTTGAATCGGCGGAGGGTTGGAGGCTTCCGAATCCGGTCCGACGGGCCGTTCCCCACCCGTTGTCCGTGGACCCGTTCTCGGTTTCCCGGGCTCCGGCAAGTCTCTCCAGGGCCCCCCGGGTGCCAGGATGCCGCGCACAAGACCTTCTAAACTATTGCAGCAGGCCTGCCCGGCCGAATTTCGATCGTGCTTTCGCGCGAAAACCCGCACGGAGTGGGTAAGATCCCCCACCTTCGAGAGGCGATTTCCACAACTGTGGACGGGCTGGTGGAAATCGGCGCCCGCGAAGGCTCAGCCGGCGCCCGACGGGCCGACCTCGACCAGCGCGATGGCCGCGCCACCGGCCCCAGCCGCCCCCCCGCCAGAGGCCGGGGGCGGGAAGAGCCGGCCCATTTCGGGCGGCGGCTCGTGGCCCCCGGGCAGCACCGCCACCACCCCTTCCGGCTGCCCGGCCTCGCGGCGCACCCGGACTGCCAGCCGCCCTCGCTCGTTGGCCACGACCGCCGGGGCGCCGTCGGCCAGGCCGCGCGCGGCCGCATCCTTCGGCGCCACGAGGAGCGCCGGCGGCCCATCGTCCGGCGCCAGCGGGGAGCACCCTTCGTCCCGGCGGCCGACGACCAGCGCCAGCGGGAAGCGCTCGAAGAGCGCGGGGGTGGTCCGCGGCCCCTCCCCGGCCTCGCGCAGCACCGCCGCCGCGCCCGACGGCGCCACCGTGGACGGCACGGCGGTGCGGCCGGCGGCCTCGGCGACCCACGCTTCCGGCTCGGCGGGAAACCACCGCTCGGGCCAGCCCAGCCGGCGTGCCACCGCGCGCAGCACCGCCGCCACCGGCAGCACGCCGCGGGGAACCGGCCGGACCGCCTCGCCGCTCCAGACGCCACCGTCGAGCCCCGCGAGATCCGCCTGCTCGAGGTGCCCGGCGACTGGCAGAAAGAGCGACGCCTCGCGCGCCAGGGTGCCGGGGTACCGTCCCAGCACGACCGAGAGCCGCGCGGTGCGGGCGAGGCGCTCGAGCGGTCCCCAGCCGCCGCGGCCGGCCAGCAGCTCGGCATCCTCCACGACCAGCACGACGTCGCGGGGGTCTTCGTGCAGCGCGGGGGCGCCCCAGGCCGGCCCGTCCCCCTCGACGACCGAAGGAGCACCGAGCGGGAGCGGCAGGAGTTGGGCCGGGTCGGGATCGAGTGCCGGGACCAGCAGGCGGGCCCCGATTGCGCGCGCCAGCGCGACGATCGCCGCCGCCGCGGCGGGTCCCTCGCCGTGGCGAGCGATCCCGCCGCCGACCGCGATCACCGCGCGCTGCGCCCGCCCCAGGCTGGATGCGGCGGCGGCCAGTTCGGGTGGACGGACCCGCGCGACCTCCGCGACCCGGTCCGGCGTCCAGCGCTCGAGTTCCGGGTGGAGAACGGCGTCCGGGGCGCGGCGTGCCCCGCCCGCGCCGGCCAGCACGCGCAGCAACGCGAGTGCGAGCGCGACGTCGGTCCCGGGCCATACGCCGAGCTGGGTCGCCGCACCGCCCGCGGCGGCGGCGCAGGGGTCGACGAACAGCCGCCCGGCGCCGCGCTCCGCGGCGCGCCGCCAGCCCTGCACGGCCGCGCGCGGCAGACGCGCCGGATCGACCCCCCACGCCACCAGCAGGTCGGCCGCTTCCAGTTGCTCCGCCGCCGCGCGCTCGCCCGGCGCGAGGCGCCCGGCGCAGGCGCGGGCCGCAGCCGCACGGGCGCCGGCCGCGCGCGCGAGGCGCGTACCGGGGACGAAGTGCGCCACGCGGCGCGCCACGGCGTGCGACAGCCGGGGGTGCCGGGCCGCGGAGATCCAGACCAGCTGCGCCCGCCCGGCGGCGGCCTCGGCGAGCGCGGCCGCCAGCCGGTCGCAGGCCTCGTCCCAGCGCACCGGCGCGAGCGGCCCGCCCGCCCCAGGCGAGCGGACCAGCGGCGCGGCGGGCCGCGCCGGGTCGTCCAGCGCGCGCGTCGCGGCGACGCAGTCGTCGCAGGCCGGCAGGCCGCCGTCCCCCTCCAGCCCCAGCAGGCGCCCGCCGGGGGCGACCCAGGCGCGCGCGCGGCAGGCACCGCGGCAGGCGGGCGCCGGCAGGACCGGCTGCGCTCGGACGCCGTCGCCCGTCACCGCGCGCGCCGGCCGTTCACGGCGCCGCCTCCCCGGCGGCCGGCTCGAGCGACGGCCCGCGCTCCCCCGCCCCCGCCTCGTCGATCGCCGGGAACACCACGCGGAAGGTCGTGCCCCGCCCGGGCTGCGAGTCGACCTGCAGCCGGCCGCCGTGCTGCCGCACCAGGCCGTAGGTGACGAACAGGCCGAGGCCGGTGCGCGAGCGGTCTCCGCCCGTGAAGAACGGGTCGAAGATCTGCGGCAGGAGGTTCTCGGGGATCCCCGGCCCGGTGTCGCCGATGTCGATCTCGATCTCCCCCGCGGCGAAGAGGAAGCGGGTGCGGACGGTCAGCTGGCCGCCGTCGCGCATCGCGTCGAGCGCGTTGAGGAGCAGGTTGAGCACGACCTGGTAGACGTGGCGCTCGACCGCCCAGACCCGCGGCAGCTCGGGCGCCAGCTCGCGCAGCACCCGCACGCCGCCGTGGCGCAGCGGGGTCTGGGCCAGGCCCAGTGCCTCTTCCAGCACCGCATGGACGTCGACCGACTGGAGCTGCTGCTCGCCGCCGCGGTGCAGGTCGAGCAGCGCGGCGACGATCTGCCGGATCCGGCGCACCCCCTCGCGCACGCGCTCGAAGGCGTCGCGCTCGGCGAAGTCCTCCGGGAGCGCGGCCTCGATCAGTGCCATGTGTAGCAGGATCGCCTGCAGCGGGTTGTTGATCTCGTGGGCCACGCCGGCGGCCAGGCGCCCGGTGGCGACCAGCCGGTCGGCCTGGTGGAGCTGGCGCTGCAGCGCCAGTCGGCTGGTGATGTCGCGGATCACCGCGTGCGCGCCGACCAGCCGTCCCGACTCGTCGCGCACCGCCGCCGCGTTGACGATCGCGTCGATCGGGGAGCCGTCGCGGCGACGGATCACGAGTTCCAGGTTCTCGACGCGGCCGGACTCGACGAAGGCGGGGAGCGCGGCCCAGAGCCGGCGGCGCGCCTCGGCCACGATCAGGGTCGGCGCGCGGCGCCCCAGCAGCTCCTCGTGGCGGTAGCCGGTCGCGCGCAGCAGGGTCCGGTTGACCTCCGCGATCCGGCCGCGTGCGTCGACGACCAGGTAGAGGTCCGGGCTGGCGTCGAACAGCTCGCGGTACTTGGCCTCGGAGCGGGCCAGCTCCCGCGTCCGGCTGACCAGTTCGGCCTGCAGTTCGGCGGCCCGCTCCTCGGCGCGCGCCAGCGCGTCGGCGGCGGGCGCGTCGAAACGGGCCGCGCCGTCAGTCACCGAGGAGGTCACCGATGTGGGTGATCAGCGTCTCGACGTCCTGCGGCTTGGTCAGGAACAGGTCGGCGCCGGAGAGCAGCGAGCGCTCGCTGTTGCCCGAGACGGAGTGGGCGGTGAGAACGACGATCTTCAGCCGCTCCGCCCCGGCCAGCCGGCGCATCCGCACACAGACCTCGAGCCCACCCATCCCCGGCATGACCAGGTCGAGGATCACCAGGTCGGGGCGCTGGCGGGCGAACTGGTAGCCGGCTTCGAAGGCGTCCGCGGCCGCGGCGACCTGGTAGCCGCCGCGCAGCGCCAGCGCGCGCGCGAGCCCGTTGCGGACGTCGGCGTCGTCGTCGACGACGAGAATGCGGCGCGGGCCCGAAGGCGTGCGCGCGAGGTCCATCATCATGGGGCCATCCCGACCCGTCCCCCGAAATCAGCCGCGGGGATGCTACGCCGCTCGACGCCTCGCGGCCAAGACGGAACGGTCAGCGAGCGAATCCGGCGGTCGAGCCGCCGTCGATCGCGAGCACCGCCCCGGTCGCGAACTGGCAGGCCGGGGAGAGCAGGAAGGCTACCGCCGCCGCCACCTCCCCGGGCTCGGCGATCCGGCCGACCGGGTGGGCGCGCGCCAGCTCCTCGACCAGCTCGCGCGCCCCGGTCCCGTCGCCGCGGTCGGCGAGCAGCATCGGCGTGGCCACCGCGCCCGGGCAGACGGCGTTGACGCGGATCCCCTCGCCGGCGTGGTCGAGCGCCATCGCGCGGGTCAGGTTGACGAGCCCGGCCTTGGCCGCGCAGTAGGCTGCCGCGTTCTTCAGCGCGACCAGCCCCAGATTGCTCGCGACGTGGACGATCGCGGGCGCCACGCCGCGGCGCAGCAGCGGGAGTGCCGCGCGCGAGACGAGGAAGGGGCCGGTCAGGTTGACCTCCAGCACGTGACGCCAGTCCTCCGGGAGCGTCGTCTCGACGGTCCCGAAGTGCGCCACGCCGGCGTTGTTGACCAGCCCGTCGAGCCCGCCCCACCCGGCCTGGAGCGAGGCCGCGACCGACGCCAGCCGGCGCTCGTCGGTCACGTCGCCGGGCAGGGCCAGCGCCTCGGCCCCGCGCGCGCGGCAGAGCGCCGCGGTCTCGTCGAGCGTGTCGGGCCGGCGGCCGTAGAGCGCGAGCCGGGCCCCGGGGACCGCGAGTTCCAGCGCGATCGCGCGCCCGATCCCCTGCCCCGCGCCCGTGATCAGGGTCCGCCGCGGAGCCGGAGCGTCGTGCTGGGGGGGAGGGTTCATGGGAGGCCTCCGGGCGCCGCAAGATTGGAGCGGGAAACGGGACTCGAACCCGCGACCCCGACCTTGGCAAGGTCGTGCTCTACCAACTGAGCTATTCCCGCGCCGGGCGGTGCGACCGGATGGTCAAGCGAGCGCGCATTCTAGCACCCGCTCCCGGCCCGTCAACCGGGCCCCCGGGTCAGAGGGGCTGCTCCCCCGTCGGTCCGTTCTCGTCTGCCAGGGCCTCGCGCGCCTGCCGCCAGAGCGTCAGCAGGACGGCCAGGAAGACCGGCCCCAGGACCAGCCCGATCAGGCCGAAGGCGAGCAGGCCGCCGATGATCCCGAAGAAGACGAGGATATAGGGGACGCGCGCCGCCCCGGAGATCAGGTAGGGGCGCAGGAAGTTGTCGATCGTCGAGACCAGGCCGACCGACCAGAGCGCAATGAAGAGCGCCTTGCCCCACGAGCCGGCCGCGAACAGGCCGAGCCCGACCGGGACCCAGACCAGCGCCACCCCGAACGGCAGGATCGCGGCCAGGCCGGTGGCGGCCCCCAGCAGCACCGGCGCGCGCAGCCCCGCGATCCAGTACCCCAGCATTGCGCAGAGCCCCTGTGCGGCGGCGGTCAGGACCCAGCCGTAGAAGACCGCCCCGACCGTGTCGCGGACGTGCAGGAGCAGCAGCCGCCCGCGGCCGCCGGCGATCCGGTCGAGCAGCGCGCGCATCTCGTCGGCCGCGCGCTCGCCGTCGCGGTAGACGAAGAACAGGGTGAAGACCGCCAGGAAGGCGTCGACCAGGTAGTGCAGGATGCTCTTGCCGAGGTTCACCGTGCGCTGGGTCGGGGCCAGCACGAGCTGCCGCAGCCAGTTGCGGCGGAGCTCGGAGTTGGTGACCTCCCGGGCCCAGGAGCGGACCGCGTCCTCGAGCGCGGGGACCTCCTTCATCCAGGACGGCAGCTCCAGCGTATCGGCCGTGACCCAGTCCTTGACCCGGACGATCTCCGGCTCCAGCTCGCGCACCATCGCCAGCCCGAGGAAGGTCGCGGGGGCCACGACGACCACCAGCAGCAGCAGCGTCATCACGACCGCCGCGAGGTCGTGCCAGCCGCCGAACGCCGGTCGCAGGCGGCGGTAGATCGGCCAGGTCGCGGTCGCGAGCACGATCGCCCAGACGATCGGCCGCGCGAACGGGGCCAGGACCTTGTAGGTCCCCCAGAGCAGCAGGCCGAGCCCGAGCAGGCCGAGGGCGATCCGCACCGCCTCGGTGCCCTGGGGAAGCCGGTACCGCGTGCCTTCCGCGCCGCTCATGAGGCTCCGTCCATCATCTCACCCCTCGCCAGCGCATCGAAGTGCCCCTCGATCAGGTCCAGGAACGCCTCGGGCGCCGGGACCGACGCGATCGCCTGCCGCAGCCGCCGGCCGCCGGGGATGCCGTGGGTGTAGCGGCCGGTGAAGGTGCGCAGTTTCTGCATCGCGGGACCCCGCTCCTCCTGCTCGACGATCCAGCGGTAGTGGGTGACGATCGCCTCGCGCCGCGCGGCCAGCGTCGTCTCCGGCACCGGCCCTCCGGCCAGCGCGGCCGCGGTCCTGCGGAAGATCCAGGGGTCGGTCAGCACGCCGCGCCCGACCATCACCGCGTCGCAGCCGGTCTCGCGGAACAGCGCCAGCGCCTCGTCCGGCGTCGTGACGTCGCCGTTGCCGATCACCGGGATCGAGACGCTCTGCTTGAGGCGTGCGATCGCGCTCCAGTCGGCGCGGCCCGAGTACATCTGCTTCGCGGTCCGGCCGTGCAGGGTGATCGCGTCGACGCCGAGGTCCTGGCAGATCCGTCCCAGCTCGACGAAGTTCGTGGGGTCGGGGCCGCGCCCGGTGCCGATCCGGAACTTCACGGTCAGCGGGATGCTCAGCCGCGCGCGGCAGGCGGCGATGATCGCCGCCGCGTGCTTCAGGTCGGCCATCAGGTTGGCGCCGGCGCAGCCGTTCAGGACCTTGTTGGCCGGGCAGCCCATGTTGATGTCGCAGACCTCGGGCGCCAGCTCCTCGACGCGCGCCGCGCACTCGGCCATCCGCGCTGCGTCCTTGCCGTAGATCTGGATCGCCAGCGGCCGCTCCTCGTCGGAGAAGCGCAGCTTCCTCAGCGCGCCGCGGTGGCCGCGGGCGACCTCCTCCGACGAGATGAACTCCATCGAGACCAGCCCGACCCCGCCGATCCGCCGCACCAGCAGGCGGAAGTGGCGGTCGCACAGACCGGCCATCGGGGCCAGGACCAGCGGCGGGTCGACCGCGAGCCGTCCGATCCGCAGCGGCGGGATCACGGCGCCGGGGCTCCGGGCAGCGGGCCGGCCCCGGGCGGCGGGCGCAGGATCCCGAGAAAGCCGAAGGCCAGCACGACCAGCGCGTGGCGGATCGTACCCTCGGCGACGAGCTTCGGGATCTCGGCCAGCGGCCGGGTCTCGACCTCGATGCTCTCGAACGGGTCGGGCTCGGGCGCGCCCACGCGACGGCAGTCGAGCGCCAGGTACGTGCCGCAGGCGTTGGTCTGGATCGCCGGGTTGGGCCAGACCGAGCCGAGCCGCACGATCCGCCCGGCTTCGTACCCGGTCTCCTCACGCAGCTCTCGCGCGGCCGCGACGGCCGGGTCCTCGCCCGGGTCGACCATCCCGCCCGGGATCTCGAGCGTCACCTCGCGCACGCCGTGGCGGTACTGCCGGATCAGCACGACCTCTCCTTCCGGCGTGAGCGGAATCACGTTGATCCAGTCCGGGCCGTCCAGCACGACGAACGGCCGCTCCGCGCCGCTCGGCTCGAAGCGGTAGTGGTCGTTGACGACGCGGAAGATCCGCTGGTCGGTGACCGGCGCGCGGCGCAGGAAGGTCCAGTGGCGGCGGGGCAAGGACGCCTCGCGCTCAGACGCCCGGCAGCGCCAGGTGCAGCACGGCCTCGAAGATGGGGCCGGCAAGGTAATTGAAGACCCGCCAGGCGACGAGCAGCCCCAGGATCCCGGCGGCCGGCATCCGCTGGATCGAGCCCATCACGCGTGCCGCCCCCTGGCCGCCCAGCCCGGCGACGACCGACGCGCCGTCGAGCGGCGGGACCGGGATCAGGTTGAAGACGCCGAGCAGCGCGTTGAGCACCGCGAGGATCGAGAGGAACGAGGCCAGCGGGGCGAGCGGCGACGCCGGGTCGGCGGACTGGAAGAGCTGGCTCAGCGACGACACCTGCGGGAAGGTGCCCCAGCCCGACACGACGAGCCCGTAGATCGCGGCGATCGCCAGCCCGGAGAGCGCGAGGTTGGCGAGTGGACCGGCCAGCGCCATCAGCCCGGCCCGCCGCGGGTGGCGCTCGGCCCAGTACGGGTCGTAGGGGGCCGAGGCCCAGCCGATCATCCAGCCCGCGAACAGGAAGGAGAGGATCGGCATCACAACCATCCCGAAGGGCTCGCGCGCCATGTGCGGCAGCGGGTTGAGCGAGGCCTGGCCGGCCTCGTACGCGGTCCGGTCGCCGCCGCGCAGGGCGGCCACCGCGTGGGCCGCCTCGTGGACGGTCGTCGAGAGCAGGAAGGCCGCGTACCACAGCGCCATCAGGGCCGGGTCGAGCTGATCGAACAGGCCCATGCCGGCCCCCTCCCTCGCGTCGCGCCCCGCGCCGTCAGAGCGTCCGGGCGGGCGGATCGACCTCGTCGTCGCAGGCGCCGCGGCCGCACGGCGGGCTGAACTGGCGCGCGGTCAGGATGTGGCAGTATATCCGCCTTCCGAGGTGCGTCATGGCGGCTCCACGGTCCCGGATCGTCGTTCAGATCAACGCGTTCTCGCCCTACCGGCTCTGGAGCCTCAGCGAGTCCGTGCCCGACCGGATCGCCCGGGCCTTCCCCACCGTCCGGGTGGTCCAGTCGCGCGACGGCGAGGCCTTCGTCAAGCTGCTCCCCGAGGCGACCGTCCTCTACACCTGGTCGATGCCACGCCGGCACCTCGCCCGGGCGGCCAAGCTGAAGTGGCTCCACACCGCCGAGGGCGGGGTCGACCGGCTGCTGAGCCCCGAACTGGTCAAGTCCAAGATCGTGGTCACGAACTGCGCCGGCGTGACGCACGACAGCGTCGCCGACCACGCCACCGGGATGGTCCTCTCGCTCTCGCGGCGGCTGGCCGAGTCGCGCGACCTGCAGCGCCAGCGGGTCTGGGGGCGCGACCTGCTCTGGTCGGGCGACCGGGTGCCGTTCGCGCTGACCGGCAAGACCGCGCTGGTCGTCGGCTTCGGCTCGATCGGGGCCGCGATCGGGCGGCGCCTGAAGGCCTGCGGGATGACGGTCGTCGGCCTGCGGGCCAAGGATGCCGACAAGACGCCGCCGCCGGAGGCCGACGAGATCCACGGGCCGGAAGAACTCGAAGCGCAGCTGGCCCGGGCCGAGGTCGTGGTGCTGGCGCTGCCGCTGACGCGTGAGACGCGGCGGCTGTTCGACGCGGAGCGCTTCGGGGCCTTCAAGCCGGGCGCGCTGTTCGTCAACGTCGGGCGCGGCGAGGTGGTGGACGACGCGGCGCTGGCCGAGGCGCTGGCCTCCGGCCGCGTCGGCGGGGCGGGGCTGGACGTCTTCAACGAGGAGCCGCTGCCGCGCGAGAGCCCGCTCTGGGGACACCCGCGGGTCGTCATCACGCCGCACGTCGCGGGGACCGATCCGGGCCACATGGAGCGGGCGACCGAGCTGTTCGAGCGCAACCTCGAGCGGTTCCTGAACGACGAGCCACTGCTCAACGTGGTCGACAAGAACCTGGGCTACTGAGTCCGCGGTACCGGGGCCGCTACCGCGCCCCCAGGAAACGGATCGCATGGGCCCGGGACTCGAGGTCGTAGACCTTGATCCCCAGCACCGGCGCGCGCCCGGCACGGCGGGCCGCGGCGACCGCGGCGTCGACCTCCGGCGCGACGCGCCGCAGGTCGGCGAGCGACGCCACCGGGAAGGCCTGCAGCCGCTCGCCGTCGCGCACGAGCAGCTCCTCGACCACTTCGTAGGGCGCCAGCTCGGCCGCGGCCGCGGGCGTTCCCGGCCGGACCGCGCCGACCAGCGCGCCGCGTCCGGGGTAGTCGTCCTCGTACCGCATGTCCCAGGGGATCTCCTCGAAGATCGCGCCCCAGGCCTCGAAATAGAGCGCCGGTGTCATCGCGTTGAGGTCCAGCGGCGCCAGCGGGACCGGGACGACGAGCCGCTCGCCGCGCCGCCAGACGGTCAGCGCCGCGGGCGCCCCCGGCTCCAGGTCGAACAGCGCCTCGGAGAGCGGCGCGCCGCCCCCTTCGACCGCGATCGCAACCAGCCCCCCGCCGGCCTCGGCCTGGCGCGGGCCGCGCACCTCGAGCACGACGTCGAGCGGCTCGAGCGGGACGGGCCGCTCGACCAGCCGGTCCAGCCGGCGCACGACGATCGCGCCGCGCTGCTCGTCCAGCCCCAGCGCCTCCGCCATCCGCGCTTCGACCGGCTCGGTTGCGACCGCGATCGTCGCGTGGCGCACCCCGCCGCCGCAGAGCGCGGCGCGCAGGAAGGTGCGCACGCGCTGCGCGGGGATCGCGAAGCCGATGTTGTCGACGTCGCTCTCGCGCAGCGTGCTGACGCCGACGACCTCGCCCGTGCGGGCCCGCACGAGCGGGCCGCCGCTGTTGCCGGGGTTGATCGCGGCGTCGGTCTGGACCAGCCGGAACGGGCTCTCTTCGACCGGCTGCAGCGCGACGCTGACGATTCCGCGGGTGATCGTGCGCTTGAGGCCCAGCGGGCTGCCTTCGGCCAGGACCTCCTCGCCCGGCGGCAGCTCGGACGCCGGGCCCGACGCCAGGCGCAGCCGGCGGGCCGACGCCGCCGACGCACCGCGTGCGGCGAGCGCGCCCGGCGCGACCGCGAGCAGCGCCAGGTCGGCCCGGTCGTCGGCGGCGAGGATCGTCGCGGGGAGCGTCAGCTCCGCCGCCTCCTCGCCGGAGCCGGCCTCGAACAGCGTCACGCGCAGGTCGTTGGCCGAGCGCACGACGTGCGCGTTGGTGACCAGCAGCAGCGTCCCCTCGGGCGCCGCGCAGCCCGGCGCCAGCGACGGGACGGGGTCGATCGCGAAGGCCGAGCCCGAGACGCTGGCCCCCAGCGAGCCGTCGCCGGCCAGGCCCTGGTAGCCCAGCGCGGCGTCGACGTAGGCGACGGCGCCGAGGCTGGCCGGGGGGACCGCGGGCGGTGCGGACGGCGCGCGCGAGGTCGACGCGGATGCGAGCGGCACGAGCAGCATGGCCGCGAGCAGCGCGGCCGCGAGCGGGACGGCTGTCGCGCGCCGTCCCGCGGCGCGCCAGGCCCTCGCGCGGCGGCCGCGACTCACGGGGCCTCCGGCGCGCCGAGCAGCACGACGCGGATCCCGGCAAAGAGGTTCGGCGAAGTCGGGTCGGTGACGCGCAGGCCGACCAGTCCAGCGAAGCCGGGCGACTCGCGCACCGCCTTCACCGCGCGCTCCAACTCCGCCGCGTCCGCGACCGGCAGGAACCGACCCCCGCCGAAGACCTCCTGCACCAGGTCGAGCGCCTGCAGCCCCGCCGCCTCGGCCGCGCTCCCCTCGGCCACGAACGCAACCAGCGCGCCGCGCCGCTCGTCGCCGCGCGCGAAGAAGGCGTCGGCCGGGTCCTGGAACCAGGCGCCGGCCCACTCCACCGCGCGCACCGTGCCGGCGCGCTCGGGGCGCGCGGGGGCGACCGGGATCGCGCCGCTCCAGGGATGGCCGCCGCGCCGACCGCGGACCTCGAGCGGGCGCGCCGGCGGCGCGTCATGCGCGAGCTGCGCCAGCGGGAAGCCGCCCGCGCCGAGCGGCCGGCCCCCGGCCTCGAGCAGCAGGTCCCCCTCACGCAGCACCGCGCTCCCGTCGACCGTCCAGTCCTCCAGCACGAGGAAGCCGCCGGGCTGTTCGAGCCCCAGCAGCGCGGCGAGCCGGCCGTCGACCGGCGCCAGCTCCGGCCCGGGCCAGGCCAGTGCGCCGTGCGTCGGCTCCCGGCCTTCGCGCGCGGCGGCGAGGAACGACGCGAGCTGCGGCGCCGGGATCGCGTACTGCGGTCCCGCCGCGCGGCGCCGCTCGCCCTGGATCCCGGTCCGCTCGGCGTTGGCGATCAGCGCGACGAGCGTCATCGTCGCCGGGTCGAGCAGCGCGCCGCCGGAGGCGTCGCGCTCGACCGGCTGGTCGAGGAAGAGTGCGGGCAGTGCCGCCAGGCGCAGCGGGTCGCCCGCGCCGGTCAGCCCCTCGGCGGCGATCGTCACCCGGCGCGCGTCGACCCGCCCGCCGGTCACCGCCAGCCGCAGGACCTCCGAGCCCGGCGGCGGGACGTCGGCCGCGAGCGTCACCCCGGCCGGCAGGCCGTCGGCGCGCAGCAGCGCGAGGTTGAGCGCGGGGTCGGCCGCGACCAGCTCGGCGCGCAGCTCGCGGACCCGCGGGATCGTGCCGGGCCCGCGCTCGAAGGCGCGCAGCGTGATGCCGGTCGCGCCGTCGACGCCGCGCAGCGTGGTGAGCACGAAGCGGCCGCCGGCCTCGACCACGACCCCCGTCGTGACGAGCGGCCCGCCGAGCGCGGCGTCGGGGGCCGGCTCGCTGGCCTCGCGGGGCTGCTCGAACAGGCCCTGGAAGCTGCGCACCGCACGCACGGCGACGACCGCGTCGAGCGGGACCGCGGGATCCGCGGCGGGCGCCGGACCGGCGCCCGCCGCCAGCACGAGCAGCGCGAACAGCGCGTGGCGGAGTCGGGGCGGGCGGGTCATCACCCCGGATGGTAGCGCGATTCCCGCCGCGCCCGCCGCGCCCTACTGCACCGGGAAGGCGAAGGCCGGGGCCGCGTTCCCCGCCTTGTCCGTGAGGATCAGCGGCTGAGCACCGGACGCCGCCTTGGTCGGCACCTTGAAGGTCGCCGTGCTGACCCCCGTTGCTGCGTCCATCGACCAGCGCGTCACCGCGCAGTTCTTGCCACCCAGCGTGATCTTCCCCTTCAGCCTGCCGAAGTAGAGCCCCTGCAGCGTCACCGAGGCCCCCTTCCCCGCGCTCGCCGGCTCCGCCGACAACACCTGCGGGCGCATCACCTCGAACGCCTGCGACAGCGTGATCGGCGCGCCGCTCGGCGGCTTGAGCGTCACGTTGTAGCGGGCGGCGCGCAGCGCCTTGTTCACGGTGCAGGCCACGCTCGAGGCTGACCACGACGACACCGTGCAGGGCGCCGTCCCGATCTTCACCGTGCCGCGCTTCGTGCCGAAGCCGGTTCCGGTGATCACGATCCGCGTGCCGACGTTCCCCTGCGGTGGGGTGACCGGCATGACGTCGCAGGCGTCGCCGGTTCCGTCGCCGTCGTAGTCCGCCTGGGAGGGGTTGGAGGCCGCGGGGCAGTTGTCGCAGGTGTCGCCGACCGCGTCGGTGTCGCCGTCCGCCTGGTTCGAGTTGGCGGCTGCGCGGCAGTTGTCGCAGACGTCGCCCACGCCGTCGGCGTCGACGTCCTCTTGGGCTGGGTTGGCGACCGCATCGCAGTTGTCGCAGGCATCGCCGAGCGGGTCTGTGTCGGAGTTCTGCTGGGCCGGGTTGCCGATGGAGGGGCAGTTATCGCAGGCGTCGCCGATCGTGTCGGCGTCCATGTCCTCCTGCCCGGGGTTGGCGACGCTACGACAGTTGTCACAAACGTCGCCGAGGCCATCCGCGTCCGGGTCCTCCTGGCCGGGATTGGACCGGGACGGGCAGTTGTCGCAAACGTCGCCGCGCTTGTCGGCGTCGGCGTCGGCCTGGTCGGGATTCGCGGCGGCGGGGCAGTTGTCGCGGTAGCCGAGGATCCCGTCACTGTCACCGTCCTCGTTGTCGAAGTCGACGATGAAGACCCCTTCCTCCGCGTCGGCGACGACGACCTGGCGCCCCGACACCGTTACCCCCTGCGCTCTGCCGACCGTGTCGTAGTAGGCCACCTCCACCGGTGCGGCCGGGTTCGAGATGTCGAAAACGCGCAGGCCCGAATAGGTCGCCGCGACATAGGCCAGCGGGCCCGACACCGCGATGCGCTGTCCGGCCTGGGCGAGCTTGATCGCCGCGATCTCCACCGGCGACGCCGGGTTGGTGACGTCGAAGACATGCAGGTAGCCCCCGGAGACCGCGAAGGCGGTGGTCCCCGAGACGGCGACGTCCATCAGAGGATCGCTCGTCGTCGCCACGCCGAGCTGAACCGGGGCGGCGGGGTTGGAGAGATCGACCACGCGCAGGCTCTTGTTTTCGTCCGCCACGAAGGCCAGGTTGCCGGAGACGTCGAGCCCGCGTGCCGAGACGGGTGCGTCCAGCGAGCCGATCCGGACCGGGTGGAGCGGGTCGCTGAGGTCGAACACATCGAGGGCGTCGGAGGCCGCGGCGATCGCGAGGTTCCCCTGGAGGACGACCTCGTCGATCCCCTCACCGGCGGACTGCTGCACGGATCCCAGCGGAACCGGGCTCGCCGGGCTCGAGATGTCGTACAGCCGGAGCCAGGTGCTGTCTGCGACGGCGACGTAGCCGGGTCCGGGGGCGCTGTCGAGAGTGTAGTTATGGGGCGGGATCGTCCCGAGCAGCGTCGGCTGCGTCGGATCGGCGACGTCCATGATCAGCAGGCCGCCGTCGTTCTCGGAAACGAAGGCGAGGTCGTTCCGGCGCGCGACGCTGTATGAATCGCCCTTCGTGGTGAGGTAGGTGAGACGCACGGGGTGGGCCGGATCCGCGACGTCCACGATCCCCGCGCCGCTCCAGTTGGACGCCGTGAAGACGACCGACCCGGACACGGCGATGTCCGCTACGGTGTTGAAGCCCACGTCGGCCGTCCCCAGCACGACTGGCGCCGTCGGCACCGCCAGGTCGACGACCCGCACGTCAGCCTGCGTGTCGCCGGCGTAGGCGTAGTGCCCGGACGCCGCCACGCTCGCGGGGGAGACCGTGAGCGGCGCGAAGCCGAGCACCGGCGGCGCCGTGGCGTTCGACAGGTCGAGCACGCGCAGCCCGGACGCGGGGCCCTTGACGGCCAGGACCGCGAGCGTGCCGGCGATCGCGACGTCTTCGACCGACTCGTCCGGGTTGTCGATGAACCCGGCCTCGACCGGCGCCGTCGGGGTCGACACGTCGACGATCCGCAGCCCGCCGTTGGCGTCGGCAACGTAGGCCAGGCTGCCGGACAGCGCCACGCCCAACGCGTAGCCAGGCGTGTCGAGTCGGGCGATGCGATTCGGTGCCGCGGGGTCGGAGACATCGACGATGAAGAGCCCTCCCGCCCCGGCGGCCACGAAGGCGCGCGTCCCGGCCACGACGATGTCGAATGCGAGGTAGGGGATCGACCCGACCACGGTGGGGTGCGCCGGGTCGAGCACGTCAACAACGAAGAACGAGCCGACATCGGACACGTAGGCGTACGTGCCCGAGACCGCGATCGCTCGGATTTCGGTCGGCAGCGCGAGCGCGCCCAGCGCCGACGGCGCCGCGGGATTCGCGACGTCCGCGAGCTTCAGATGGCGTCCTTCGGCGTAGTAGAGGACGTTCCCCTGCACGGCGACGGCCTCGCAGCGACCGCGGCCGACGGGAGGAGCCCACTTTCCGAGCAGTGTGGTGTTGAGCGCGGAGTCCGCGAGCAGCGGCGCGGCACCCCCCGCGATCAAGGCACACGACACGAGCAGGACGCTCAGACCTCTCCGCGGTGCCGCATGCGCCGACATGATCGACCCCCTCTCCCGGCCGGCGAGGCGGGGCGTGCGGCGCCTTCACGCGAAGGCCCGCGGCGCGCTCTGCTCTCCGGCGCAACCGAACGCAACCGTGGCGCGACTGCGTGACATGAAGAGAGTACCCGTAACGGGTCGGCTTCCGCGGAACGAGAATTCAGTCAGCCCCGCCTGTAAGGAAGCGTGCCGCGCGCGTGCTATCGTTCCGTGGAGCCACGCGAGAGGAGACGCACGATGCGCGAGATCAGGGTCGAGCGCGCCGCGTCCGCGAGCCGCATCGCGGAGGTCGGCTGCGCGAGTTGGCCGATCTGGACGAAGGAGGTCTCGGTCTTCCCCTGGAGCTATGACGAGGACGAGACCTGCCTGTTCCTCGAGGGGGACGTGATCGTCACGCCCGCCGGCGGATCGCCGGTCCGCGTCGGCAAGGGGGACTTGGTCACCTTCCCCGCCGGGATGTCGTGCACCTGGGACGTGAAGGCCCCGGTCCGCAAGCACTACCGGTTCGGTTAGCCGCCGTTGAGCGCGCCCATCGCACCGCCCGTGGAGTGCCCGGCCGCCGTCGACAAACTCGGCGGCTAAGGCGAGTAAGATTCGGCCCATGTCCCGCTGCCCGAGCTGCTCGGCGCTGACCGCCCCCGACGCCCGCTACTGCGGCCGCTGCGGTCTCTCGCTCGAGGACCCCTCGCAGGCCGAGACGGCTTACCGTGCCCCCGCCTTCTCCGCCCCGCCGCGCTCCGGCGGCAGCTCCGCCCCGGCGGACGACCCGGGCTTCGCCCCGGGCCAGGTCCTGCTCGAGCGCTACCGGATCGTCGCCCCGCTCGGCCACGGCGGGATGGGTGACGTCTACCGCGCCGACGACCTGAAGCTGGGCCAGCCGGTCGCGCTGAAGTTCCTGCCGCGCCGTTTCGGCGACGATCCGGCGCGGCTCGAGCGCTTCCACGCCGAGGTGCGCCACGCACGGCAGGTCAGCCACCCGCACGTCTGCCGCGTGTACGACATCGGGGAGTTCGAGGGGCAACTCTTCCTCTCGATGGAGTACGTCGACGGCGAGGACCTGGCGACGCTGCTGCGGCGGATCGGGCGGCTGCCGCAGGGCAAGGGGGTCGAGATCGCGCGCCAGGTCTGCGCCGGCCTCGCCGCCGCGCACGACCGCGGCGTGCTGCACCGCGACCTGAAGCCGTCCAACGTGATGATCGACGGCCACGGCCGGGCGCGGATCACCGATTTCGGACTCGCGGTGCGCGAGGACGAAGCGGCCGGCGGCGAGAGTGCGGGGACGCCGGCCTACATGGCGCCCGAGCGGCTGGCCGGGCGGCCGGCCACGGTGCAGAGCGACCTCTACGCGCTGGGGCTGGTGCTGTACGAGATCTTCACCGGGCACCGCGCCTTCGAGGCCACGACGCTGGCCGGTTGGCGCAGCGCGCACTCGACCGCGCTTCCGACGCAGCCCAGCACGCACATCGCCGCGCTCGACCCGGCAGTCGAGCGGGTGATCCTGCGCTGCCTCGAGAAGGACGAAGCGGCGCGGCCGAAGAGCGCCACGCAGGTCGCGTTGGCGCTGCCGGGGGGCGATCCGCTGGCGGCGGCGATCGCGGCCGGCGAAACGCCGTCGCCGGAGATGGTCGCCGCGACCGGGGGCGAGGGGACGCTCTCGCGCGGTGCGGCGTGGGGGCTGCTGGCCGCGACCGTCGCGGCCGTGCTGGGCTGCGCGTGGCTGGCCGGATTCGCGACGCTCCTGGGGATCGAGCGCGAGCTCAAGCCGCCCGCGGCGATCCGCGAGCGCGCGCTCGAGATGGTCCGGAAGCTGGGCTACGGCGAGAACCCCGCCGACGTCGCGCTGTGGGTTCTGCCTGACAACCTGATGCTGATCAACTACGTCCGCGAGAACCCCGCGCCGGCGCGCGTGGAGCGGCTGCCGACGCTGCAGCCCAACCCGCTGCAGCACTTCTTCCGGATCAGCCCGCGGCTGCTCGTGCCGCAGCGCGAGGACGGACGCGTCGACTGGCGCGACCCGCCCGAGTACTACTTCGGCGAGGTCAAGGCCAGCTTCGGCCCGACCGGCCTCGTGCAGGCCTTCCGCGCGATCGCGCCGCCCGCGGCGGACCCGGGAGCCGCGGCGCCCGAGTCGGCGTGGGACACGCTGTTCGAGTACGCGGGGCTGCGGCGCGGGGATTTCCGCGAGGCCCCGGCCTCGATCACGCCGTTCAACGGGGCCGACCGGACCTACACTTGGGAGGGCTCGCCGGGCGGTGCGCCGCTGCGGATCGAGGCTGCGTCCCTGGGCGGGCGCGTGACGCAGTTCAACGTCACGGGGCCGCACGACTGGGACCATCGGCAGGTCGAGGACCTCGTCACCCCCTCGGCCCGGATTGTCTTCGGGCTGATGGCGGCGCTCACGACCCTGGCGCTGGTCGGCGTGCTGGTCTTCGCGCGCCGCAACCTGCGCCTGGGGCGCGGCGACACGCGCGGTGCGCTGCGCGTCGCGAGCTTCGTCGGGATCGCGGCCGCGCTGTCGTGGCTTTTCGGCGCCGACCACGTGCTCGCGCCCGGGGCCGAGCAGAAGCTGTTCCTGACCGGCCTCGGCCGGGCCGCCGTAGCCGCGCTCGCGGTCTTCGCCGGCTACCTGGCGATCGAGCCGACGCTCCGCCGGCGCTGGCCGGGGCTGCTGGTCGCCTGGACGCGGCTCTTGGCGGGCGACTGGCGTGATCCGCTGGTCGGGCGGAGCGTGCTGGCCGGGTTCCTGGGGGGCTCGCTCGCCGCGTTGCTGCTGCTGGCCGCCTACGCGCTCCCCTCGATCCGGCCGGTCGACGGGCTGATCCCGCTGCCGGACTCCGCCACCGTCACCTCGAGCGCGCGCTACTACATCTCGCGGCTGCTGGGCGAGGCGGTCTTCCCGGCGCTGATCGGGCTGGGGGCGACGGTCGTCGTGGCGCTGGGGCTGACGCTCTTCAAGCGGCGCTGGGCCGCGGCGGCGGCGCTCTTCGTGATGGCCGCGCTCGGGAACTACTACGGGCTCAACCCGTGGATCGACGTGCCGCTGTCGCTGGCGATCGCGGCGATCGCGGTCTTCGTCTACGTGCGCTTCGGGCTACTGGCCTTCGTCGCGATGCTAATGGCGCAGGCGGTGCTGCTCTTCATGCCGCTTGGGCTCGATCCCGGACGCTGGTGGGCGGCCTACGGCTACGCCTCGATCCTGGCGGTGCTGGTCCCGGCGGCGGCCGGCTTCCGGATCGCGCTGGGGCGGCAGCCGGTGCTCGGCGGGATCGACAGCTAGGAAACCGGGGACAGCTACCGTAAGTCGGTAAGTCCCGAATTACGGGGACAGCTTAGACGGGTCAGTAAGCGACCGGAATCCGCGCCAGGCGGGTGCGATCGCGCGCATGTTGTTGATGGCGGGCATGCTGTCCCCGGAAAGACCGTCTTACCGAATTACGGTAGCTGTCCCCGGTTAGGGCGCTGCGCTAATCTGGCGGGCCCCTCGCGGAGGCCCGATGCGCGCGACCACCCCGATCGTCCTCGCCTGCCTGTTCGCCCTGCCGGCCTCGGCCGGGGCCCCCGACCGGCCCGTCCCGCTGGCGAACCCCGGCTTCGAGACGGCCGGGGCGGGGCCGCTGCCGGCGGGCTGGTCGCTCGACGGCCCGCCCTGCACCGGGACGCAGGTCCGCCGCACGGCGCCAGGCCGCAGCGGCGAGGCCGCGCTCGAGTTCTCGGCCCCCGTCGCCGCCTCGCTGGTCGTGGTGTCGGAACCGGTGGCGCTGCAGGTCGGCCACCTGTACCGGCTCTCGGCGTGGATCCGGACCGAGCGCGCCGTCTCCGACCCGCTGGCCCGCTACCCGACCGCCGTCCCCGCCGCGCTGACGATGGCCTCCTTCCCCTTCACCAATCACTCCCCGGCAGTCGGCGAGACCCGCGACTGGACCCTCGTCGAGACGACCTTCGTCGCGACCGCGGCCCAGGACCGCGTCCAGCTCCACCTCGGCCTCAACGGCACGGCCACCGGCCGCGCGCTGTTCGACGACGTCCAGCTGGCCGAAGTCGGCGAAATCACCACCGTGATCCCGCTCGAGCGCGTGCGTTGGGAGGGTCCCGCGTACCGCTACGACGACCGCGGCTGGATCGTCGTCCACGTCGAGGGGGCCCCCTACGCGCGCGGCCGGCAGTTCGGCGCGCTGGTCGCTGCGGAACTCGCCGCCTACGCCACGAAGCTCTCGATCCAGCGCGATGCCAAGGACCCCGCCGCCGGCTGGACCACGCTGCGCACGCTGGCCGACGCGCTGATGCTGCGGCGCTTCGAGCCCGAGTTCCTGGAGGAGATGAAGGGGATCGCCGACGGCGCCGCCAAGGCCGGCGCGGAGATCCACGGCCGCAAGCCGGACCTGCTGGACATCGTCACGCTCAACGCCTTCATCGATCTCGACCAGATGGAGGACGCGCTCCCGGTCACTCCCAACGCGACCAGCGGGCGGACCTTCCTCACCGCCGAGGACGAGCTGAACGTCCCGGACCGGACGCACAAGTGCTCGTCGCTGACGGCGACCGGGCCGGCGACCGCCGACGGCCGCGTCGTCTTCTTCCAGCTCTTCATGTGGGCCGGCTACACCGGCGTCCACTTCAACGTGATCCTCGACGTGCAACCGGAGCAGGGGCACCGCTTCGTGATGCAGACCTTCCCCGGCGGGATCCACTCCGGCACCGATTTCTACATCAACGACGCCGGGATCGTGATCGGCGAGACGACCGTGCTGCAGACCCCCTTCAACCAGGACGGCACGCCGCAGAGCAACCGCGTGCGCAAGGCGATCCAGTACGCGGGGACGATCGACGAGGTCGTCGCGATCATGAGCGAGCGCAACAACGGGATGTACACCAACGACTGGACGCTGGCCGACGTCGACACGAACGAGGCCGCCATTCTGCTGCTCGGCACCGGGCACCGGAAGCTCTGGCGCTCGACCGATCAGCCCGCTCCGTTCGGCACGCCGGGCTACCTCTGGGCCAACAACAACGCCCGCGACGCCGCGGTCCGCCGCGAGCTGGCGACCCAGCCCGAGGACGCCCCGTTCGACTCGACCTTCACCCCCTGGAACCGCGACGTCGCCTTCTGGCGGTTCTACGAGCAGCACCGCGGCCGGATCGACGTCGAGAACGCGGTCGGCCTGATGGCCTCTTCCCCGACCAACCGCCCGCACGCCTGCGACGGAAAGGTGACCGACACGGCGATGGCGGAGCAGCTCGTGTTCATGGCCCACCAGGGAAAGGTGACGCTGCGCGAGAAGTTCCCGGCCCCCGGCAGCCGCCGGATGCCCGACCTGCCCGGCGCGATCCCGCACCTGACCTACGGCTACGCGACCTTCAGCCCGCTGGTGATCGGCGAGCAGCTGAAGGCGGCGCGCGCCGCGCGCGGCAAGGACGCGCCGGCCGCGACGCCCCGCGAGCTGGACGCCGCCGCCGTGAAGGAGCGCTACGTCTTCGACGCCGACGACCTGTGGCGCGGCTCGATCTTCCCGGCCGGCGACGCCGACAACTGGCTCGTCGCCGGCGGCGCGGCCTACTGGCAGATCCTGCACGGCCTGCCGGAGAAGGAGTCCGAGCGCCCCGACGCGCTGGGCCGGCAGCTCGCCGCGCTGCAGAGCCGCCTCAACTACGTCCTGGCGCGCGAGCCGGACCTGGCGGCGAAGGACGGGGGCGTCGCCTACGACCGCTTCGCGCCCTACCTGGTCCCGCGGATCAAGGGGACCTTCGCGCTGCACCAGCTGCGCCTGCTCGCCGGCAACGACGCCTTCCTCGCGTTCATGCGGGGCTTCTTCGAGCGCCACCGCGGCCACGAGGTGACGACGGCGCAGTTCCTGGCCGAGGCCGGCGCGGCGCTGAAGCGCGACGCGGCGGCGGACCTGGCGCCGTGGCTGGAGCGGACCGGCCTGCCCGACCCGGCCGTGACGGTCGAGACCGCGGCCCCGCGCGGCGGCAAGGCCGGCGGCTGGCGCGTGACGGTCCGGGCGACGCAGCCGGCGCCGCCGTACCGCCTCGCCGGCACGATCGCCGTCGAGACCGCGACGAAGCGGCTGCTCTTCCCGATCGCGCTCGACGGCCCGGCGGCCGCGGCGGCGACCTTCACCGTCCCGGAGAAGCCCGAGCGCGTCGTCTTCGACGCGCTCACCGACTTCCCGGTCCGGACCGACCGCCACCACGCCTTCGGCAGCTTCGCCGAGGACTTCGACGACACGATCATCGTCTACGGCACGGCCCGGCAGCTCGAGGCCAATCACACCCTGGCGCTGCGCTTCCAGGCGGTGCTGGCCGACGCCTTCTCCGAGACGCTGCCGCCGGTCCTCAAGGACGCCGAGGTCACCGACGCGCAGCTCGCGGCGAGCGACTTGTTCGTGCTGGGCGACCCGCGCGACAACGCGCTGCTGGCGCGGCTGCTGCCGCAGCTGCCGCTCGAGGCCGGGCCGGGGTGGTTCCGATTCGAGGGAACGCTCTACAACGCCGCGGACGACGGGCTCTACCTGGCCCTGCCGAGCCCCTTCGCCCCGGAGCGCGTACTCCACGTCGTGCTGGCCAACAGCCCGCTCCAGCTGCACGAGATGACGAAGGTCTACAAGGGCGGGCTGCCGGCCTGGGTCGTCTTCAAGGGGGAGAAGATCAACCGGGAGGGGCACCTTCCCGTCGAGCGGTTCGTCGTCACTGTGAAGTGAATCACGCAGGTGAGCGGGGACAGCTGCCGATTCCCTACTCCCCCGAGTACCGCACGAAGGCCGCGTCGGCGTTGTGGATGTGGCCGACGAGCCAGCCGTTGAGCGCACCGAGCACCTCGAGCAGGGCCTGCGCGTCGCCCGCCGCGCAGCGCTCCTTCAGCCGGTGCAGCAGCTCGATCGCCTGGTCGTGCTCCGCGACGTGCGCGTCGTAGCCCGGGTAGCCCCGCTCGCGCATCGCAATCAGCTCGGACATGAAGTGCACGTCGAGGTAGCCGGCCAGGCGGCCGACCTCGGGCGCGACGGCCGCCGGCGCGGCGCCGGCCGCGATCGCCGCGCCGACGCGGTTCATCAGCTCGATCTGGCCGCGGTGCTCCGCATCCAGCCCGGGCTGTCCCAGGTCTGCGGCAGCGGGGTCGAACGGGGTGAAGTCCAAGGGTCCCTCCGGGGCGCGGATTGTAGCCCGGGGCGCCCGGCCCGGGACCGGGGCATAATCTTCCCGGCCCGCACCCCGGGCGAAGAGGAGGCGGCGATGAAGTGGTTCCTGATCGGGCTCGTCCTCGCGGCGCTGATCGGCCTCGCGATCTTCGTCGGGCTGTCGTTCGCCTCGGGCGGCGGCACGGAGCTGAAGGCCGGGATGCCGGCTCCCGACTTCTCGCTGGCCGGGTCGGACGGCAAGACCTACAAGCTGTCCGACTTCAAGGGCAAGCAGGCGGTCGTCGTGGCCTGGTTCCCCAAGGCCTTCACCGGGGGCTGAACCGCCGAGTGCAAGTCGCTCCGTGAGAGCGGCGACGCGATCCGGGCCTTCGATGTGGCCTACTTCGCAGCCAGCACCGACGACGCCGAGACCAACCGCAAGTTCGCCGAGTCGCTGGGCCTGGACTACCCGATCCTCAGCGACCCGACCAAGGAGACGGCGAAGGCCTACGGCGCGCTGATGGCGATGGGCTTCGCCTCGCGCTGGACCTTCTACATCGGCAAGGACGGCAACCTGCTCTTCGTCGACCGCGACGTCAGCACCAAGACCGCGGGGGCGGACATCGCCCGGAAGCTGGGCGAACTGGGCGTCGCGAAGCGCTAGCGATCGCCTCCCGGCAGGTCCTCCACGCGGCTGCGCAGGTCGTGGAGGAACTGCCGGTGGTCCATGTACTCGGCGCCCGACGCGCGCGGCACCGGAATGCCGAGGCCGGCCCGGTCGATCTCGCCGAGGCGCGCCAGAAGGGCGGCCCGGTCGGCCCCCGGCTCGGCCGCAGCCTGCTCCACCTCCGCCATCGCGCGGTAGGCCCGGTTCAGGCGCAGCGTGAAGTTGGCCCTGGTCAGCGCGGGCAGGATCTTGACCAGGCCCAGGAGCGACGCCGCGATCGCGGCGAGCAGGATCCCCCAGCGGTCGATCCACCGTGCGGCGCGGTAGGGCAGGAATCGGAACACCAGGACCATCGGGTCGCGCTCGTCGCGCTTCTCGTAGTAGGCCAGCGCCGCGGCGTTGATCGGCAGCGTCGTGTACTCCGGGGTCGGCAGGCCGAAGCGCTCGGCGATCATCTTCTGCGGCTGCTGAGTCCCCCCGCGGGCGGCCTCGCGCGCGGCCTCGAGCACGACCTTGACCGCGGCGGGGTGCATCCGCTTCGGGACGACGACGTTCACGCCGGTCGCCAGCAGCTGCAGGTCGGCCGGCGGGCGGTCCGTGGCCAGGTCGAAGACGCCGCGCGGCACGGTCATCGACAGCAGCCACGGGTGGCGCACGCGGATCGCCGTCGCGCGCTGGAACGACAGCGGCCGCGCGGCGGGGGACTCGAGCAGCGTGCGCACGGCAGGCGCGGCCGGCAGCCCGGCGACGAAGACCGCGTCGAGCCGGCCCTCGGCGAGCGCCGCGGCCGCATCCTCGCCCCGCCCGCTGGGAAAGCGCACGATCGCTGCCGGATCGGCTCCGGCGTCATGGAAGAAGAGCGTCGAGAGCAGCCCGCTCGGGCTCTCCGCCGGCCCGCTGCCGACGCGCAAGGCAGCCAGCTCCGGCGCAGCAGCCGCGGGGACCGACGGCCCCGCGAACAGCCAGATCGGTGCGATCGCCACCGTCCCGAGCGAGGTCAGCGGCTTCCCGCCCGGCGCGTCGCCCAGCAGCCCCTCCGCACCGCCGGCGACCAGCGACACGGCGTCCCCGGGCGACTCGGCGACCAGGCGCAGGCAGTCCTCGATCCCCGGCTTGGCGACGATCTCCACCCCCAGCCCGCGCGCGCGGATCGCGGCCGCGAGTTGCTCCGCGGGCGAGGACTCGACCGTGCCGGCCGGCCCCGTGCAGAGCCGGATCGCGCGCGGCGCCGCGGGGCGGGCCCACAGCACCGCCATCGCGAGGGCGAGGGGCGGCAGCGTCAGCGCCGCGGCGAGCCAGCGGAGGCGGCGCTTGCTGCGGGCCGTGAGCTCGAGCGACGAGTCCCTCATGGCGCGGATTCTACTCGCCTGCCGGGGCCGACCGGCCGGCCGCCGGCTCAGGAGACGTCCACTCGCCCGATCTCGACGAAGTGCTCCAGCGGGTCGACGATCACCTGCTCGAACCGTCGCCGGTCCAGCTCGTAGAACCCCTCGTCCGGGGCGGGAACCGGGTCGCCGAGCGGGTCGAAGACGTGGTTCCCCGCCCCCGCGAAGCGCTCGTCGTCGTCCTCCGAGCCCGCCACGCAGCACCCCAGGCAGAAGGCCGCGTTCTCGATCGCCCGCGCCCGCAGCAGGGCCGACCAGACGTGGTCGCGCCGCCACGGCCACCACGCGACGGTCACGAACAGGTCCGCCTTCGCCTGCAGCCGCAGCGCCCGGGCCTGCTCCGGGAAGCGGATGTCGTTGCAGTTGATCAGCCCCAGCGTCCAGTCGTCCAGGCGCAGGGCGGTGTAGCGATCGCCGGGATCCCAGATCTCCAGCTCGCCGTTGGGCGGGAAGAGGTGGACCTTGTCGTAGCGCGCGAGCTCTCGGCCGGCCTGCCAGGCCGTCATCCGGTTGCGGCGCTCTTCCGAGAACGACCCGAAGACGAACGCCACCTCCGGGTGGCGGGCGGAGGTCTCGCCGAACACCCCCCGCACCCGCGCCGGCTCGACGAACCGGGTGTAGCCGTGCAGGAAGCTCTCCGGAAAGACCGCCAGGCGCGCGCCGCCGTCGGCGGCCACGCGGGCTTCGCGGGCGACGCGCGCCAGGTTCGAGGCGACGTCGAGGCAGGTCCAGCGTGAAAGAAAGACCCGCATCTCAGGCTCCTGCCGCGGGCGGCGCGGCGACGGTTTCGAACGTCAGCCCCCCATCCACCAGCCCGATCCGCACGGTGTCCCCTTCCCCGACCCGGCCGGCCAGCACCTCGCGCGAGAGCGGCGTCTCGACCAGCCGCTGGATCGCGCGCTTGAGCGGCCGCGCGCCCCAGGCCTGGTCGTAGCCCTCGCCGACCAGGAACTGCTCGGCCTCCGGCGTCAGCTCGATCGCGATCCGCTGCTCGGCCAGCCGCCGGCGCACGCGGTCGACCTGCAGCCGCACGATCTGCACCAGGTCGTCGCGCGTCAGCGGGGCGAAGAGCACGATCTCGTCGATCCGGTTGAGGAACTCCGGCCGGAAGCGCTGGCGCAGCTGCGCCATCACCTGCCCGCGAACGCGCTCGAGGTTCCACCCCGCGGCCGGCGTCGAAAGCTCCTCCAGGATCAGATCGCTCCCGACGTTGGACGTCATGATCAGGATCACGTTCTTGAAGCTGACCGTGCGCCCCTGCCCGTCGGTCAGGCGCCCGTCGTCGAGCACCTGCAGCAGGACGTTGAAGACCTCGGGGTGGGCCTTCTCGATCTCGTCGAGCAGCACGACGCAGTAGGGGCGCCGGCGCACCGCCTCGGTGAGCTGGCCCCCCTCCTCGAAGCCGACGTACCCCGGGGGCGCGCCGATCAGCCGCGAGACGGTGTGCCGCTCCTGGTACTCCGACATGTCGATCCGAACCATCGCCCGCTCGTCGTCGAAGAGCGTCTCGGCCAGCGCACGCGCCAGCTCAGTCTTGCCGACGCCGGTCGGGCCCAGGAACAGGAACGAGCCGATCGGGCGGTTGGGGTCGGACAGGCCGGCGCGCGAGCGCAGCACCGCGTCGGCGACGGCGCGGACGGCCTCGTCCTGGCCGATCACGCGGTGGTGGAGCTGCCCGGGCAATTCGAGCAGGCGCTGCTTCTCCGACGCCAGCAGCTTCGAGACCGGCACGCCGGTCCAGCGCGCCACGACCTGCGCGATGTCCTCGGGCGTGACCTCCTCCTGGACCAGCCGCGCGGTGTCGCTC
>JALOKP010000030.1 GCA_025456425.1 Acidobacteriota bacterium
ATCGCCTCGGCCAAGCGCTCGGCCGCCTGCTCGATCGTCTTCGGCGGCGAGTACGACGCCCGCGAGGGCTGGTTCATCCAGCCGACCGTCGTGCAGGTCTCCGATCCGAAGCACCGCCTGATGAAGGAGGAGCTGTTCGGCCCGGTGCTCTCGGTCTTCGTCTACCCCGACCGCGAGCTCGACGCGGCGCTCGCGCTCTGCGACGGCGCCAGCCCCTACGCCCTGACCGGCGCCGTCTTCGCGCGCGACCGGCAGGCGATCATGGCGATCGCGAACTCGCTGCGCCACACCGCCGGCAACTTCTACATCAACGACAAGCCGACCGGCGCGGTGGTCGGCCAGCAGCCGTTCGGCGGCGGGAGGGCCTCCGGGACCAACGACAAGGCCGGCTCGCTGCTCAACATGATCCGCTGGACGACGCCGCGGGCGATCAAGGAGACCTTCGTCCCGCCGACCCACTTCGCCTACCCGTTCCTCGCCCCGGAAAACGACTGACCGCGGACGCCGGGGGCGCGGCTGCGGCCGCGCCCCCGCGGAGGCTCCGATGACCCTCGCTCCCCATCCGCTCCGGACCAGCAAGCGCGTCGAGGAGGTCACCTACGCCGTCCGCGACGTCGTGCTCTGGGCCCGCCAGGCCGCCGCCGCCGGCAAGCAGATGATCTACCTGAACATCGGCGACCCCTGCCAGTTCGACTTCGCGACGCCGCCGCACGTGGTCGAGGCGATCGTCCAGGCGGTGCGGGAGAACCGCACCAGCTACACCCCGTCGGAGGGGATCCGCGAGGCGGTCGACGCGATCCGCGCCGACGCCGAGACGCGCAAGGGGATCCGCGGCGTGCGCAGCGTCCTGGTCGGCAACGGCGCCTCCGAGCCGATCGAGCTGCTGCTCACGGCGCTGCTCGATCCGGGTGACGCGGTCCTCGTCCCGAGCCCCGGCTACCCGCTCTACACCGCGGTGCTGGCCAAGCTCGGCGCGCGGGCCATCCCCTACTACCTCGACGAGGCCAGCGGCTGGCAGCCCGATCCGGACGAGATCGCGCGCGCGATCGACGCCGGAACGCGGGCGATCGTGCTGATCAACCCGAACAACCCGACCGGCTCGGTGGCGGGCCGGCCGACGCTGGAGCGGGTGCTCGAGCTGGCCGCGCGGCACGGGCTGCTCGTGATGTCGGACGAGATCTACGACCGGATGCTGCTCGACCCCGGCACCCCCTTCGTCTCCACCGCCGCGCTGCGCGACGACGTGCCGGTCGCCACCTTCTACGGGCTGTCCAAGGTCTGGCTGGGGCCCGGGCTGCGGATCGGCTGGTGCGTGCTGTCGGGACCCGAGGCCGCGGTCGCGCCGCTCGACGACGCGATGATGCGACTGGCCCGGGCGCGGCTCTGCGCCAGTCACCCGGTGCAGTGCGCGATCAAGCCGGCGCTCGAGGGGCCCAAGGACCACATCGCCGAGGCCAACGCCAAGCTGCGCCGGCGCCGCGACCTGACGGTCGAGAAGCTGCGCGCGATCCCGGGCTTCTCGATCGTTCCGCCGACCGGGGCGTTCTACGCCTTCCCGCGCTTCGAGCTGCCGATCGACGACGTCGAGCTGGTGCGGCGACTGGCGCTGGAGGAGGGGGTCGTGCTGGTGCACGGCTCCGGTTTCGGACAGAAGCCGGGGACGCAGCACGTGAGGATCGTCTTCCTGCCGACCGAGGCGCAGCTGGACGAGGCCTACCGGCGGATCGGGGCGTTCGTCGCACGGCTGTAGCGCGCGCCCCCGTCCGGCGCCTGCGGCGTGCGCTACGCGGGGTCCCCCGCGAGCGGGGCGAGGGCGGCCCAGCTCACGGGATCCTGGGCGGTCAGCGTGCGCAGGTAGAGGTCGACGTCGTCGGGCGGGAACTCGGCGCGCAGGGCCGCGGCCGCCGCGGCGAGCCGTTCCGCGGTCAGCTTCTCCGGGTCGAGCCCTTCCCCCTCCCGGAAGAGGCCGTTGTCGTGCGGCACCTCGAGCAGATCGAGAAAGCGCGACAGGAGCGGCCGGCGGTGCGCGAGGTGGAACGCGCTGAGGACCTGCATCGCGGTCTCCTCGGGGAGCCCCCCCTCGGCGATCAGCGCGGCACGGCGCGGGCGCGGCAGCTGCTCCAGGTAGGAGCCGCGGAAACCGCGGGCGGTCAGCCAGGGCGCAAGCGCCACCAGGCGGTCCTCGCGCGAGACGTTCTCCCCTTCCCACAGCGCCAGCGCGGCCTCGGCGCGGCGTTCCTTCGGCAGGGTCTTCCAGATCTGGCGCGCGGTCCACAGGGCCACGACGGGCTCCTCCCTCGGCAAGGCGGCAAGCCAACCATCGGGGCCGGCGCTTGTCAACGCCGCCGGGCGCTCGCGAGCGCGCGGTAGAGCGCGAGATAGCGGTCGGCGGTCCTTTCGATGTCGTAGGCTGCGACGCGGCGCCGGCCCTCCGCGGCCAGCGCGGCGCGCCGCGCCGGATCGCGGGCCAGCGCCGCGATCGCTGCGGCGAGACCCGCGGCGTCGCCGGGCTCGAAAGTCAGCGCGCTGACGCCGTCTTCCAGCAGTTCCGCCGTCCCCGGGATCCGGGAGCCGACGACCGGCACGCCGAAGTGAAACGCGTCGAGCAGCACGGTCCCCAGCCCCTCGTGCGCCGAAGGGAGCACGAACAGGTCCGCCGCCGAGAACCAGCGGTCCGGGTCGGGGTCGTAGCCGGCCAGGTGCAGCCGCTCCCCCGCCCCGCTGCCGGCCCTCCGCGCGGCCTCCTCCACCGGCCCGCGCAGCGAGCCGTCGCCGACCCAGGCGTGGTGGTAGTCGGGCGGGGTCGCCGCCATCGCGCGCGCCAGCGTCAGCGGGTCCTTCTGCGGCTCGAGCGCGCCGACCGTGAGCCCCAGCGGCGCCCCCTCGGGCCGCCGGAGCGCGGCGCGCAGCGCGCCGCGCGCCGCGGCGTCGGCGCGCCGGGTGCGGTCGATCGCGGAGGGGATCCGCTCGACCAGCGCGGCCGGCAGGCCGGCGGCCAGCAGCGAGCGCTCGACGCTCTCCGAGATCGCGACGACGCGGTCGAGGCGGCGCAGCCAGAACGGCGAAGCCGGGCGGTCGAGGCGGCGCGTGGCCAGCGCCGCGTCGCCGCGCCGGCGCGCGAGCACCGCCAGCGGCGTGGTGTTCGCGCTGTGGGCGTGGAGGATCTTCGGGGACGGCAGCGCACGCGCCAGGCGCAGCGCCGCGAACCTCCCCCCCGCCTCGAGCACCCCGGTGCCGGGGATCCCGCGGTAGCGCGCGGCCGCCGGCGCGCCGCGGCGCGCGATCACGGTCGCGGCCAGACCGCGCCGCGCGAGGGCCTCGAGCAGCAGCTGCAGCTGGCGCTGGCCGCCGCGCCAGCCGCGCTCGAGGTCGAGGTGGACGACCGGCGTCACGCGGAGCGGCCGGGAACGACGCGCGCCAGCTCGGCCCAGACCGCCTGCTCGGGCAGGGCCCGCAGGCAGGCGTGGTGGACCAGCGGGCAGGGGGCGGCGCCGCTCGGGCTGCAGGGCTGGCAAGGCAGGCCCAGCGCCATCGCGTGGTAGGGGTTTCCGTCGCGCAGCGCGTCGGGGTCGGTCGGTCCGTGCAGCGCGATCGCCGGCACGCCCAGCGCGCGCGCGATGTGGGTCGGGCCGGAGTCGTTGCCGACGAACGCGGTCGCGTGGGTCAGCTCGGCGACGAGGCCCGCGATCCCCGCATCGCGCCGGTCGAGCGCCTCGGGGCTGGCCGCGCGCAGCGCGTCGAGCAACGGGGCCTCCGCCGGACCGCCGTAGAGTGCCGGGCGGAAGCCGCCCCGCGCGCGGGCCAGCGCCAGGAGCGCCGCGAAGCGCTCGACCGGCCAGCGCTTGGTGGCGTAATGCGCCCCCGGCGCGACCGCCAGCAGCCGCTCGCCCCGCCAGCCGGCGGCCACGAGCCGCTCCCCGGCCTCGCGGCGCCGGGCCGCGTCGACGACGAGCCGCAGCGGGCACGGCGCGACCGGGCCGACCAGCGGCTCGAGCAGCGCCAGCGGCCGGGCCGGGAAGGTCCGCGAGGCATCCCCGCGCTCGACGAGGTGCGTGTAGGCCAGCCCCTGGCCGGGGCCGGCGAACCCGGCCCGCACCGCCGCGCCGGAGCGCCGCGCGAGCAGGCTGGTCCGGGCCGAGCGCGAAACGCCCAGGAACAGCGCCGGGTTCCGCGCCCGGACCTGCCCCGCGACCCGCAGCAGCCCCCCGGGCCCGCGGTCGGCCCCCGCCTTGTCGTAGGCCAGGCGGGCGGCCACGCGCGGGTCTCCGTCGAGGACCTCGAGCGCCGCCGTGCGCCCGACGACGGCGATCTCGGCCGACGGCCAGCGCGCGGCCAGCGCGTCGAGCAGCGGCGTCGTGAAGACCATGTCGCCGATGAAGGCCAGCTGCGCGACGACGATCGAGCCCGGCGGGCCGGAGGCGAACGGTCCCGGTGCGAAGGCGTGGTTCGGCATCGGCCCGCGATGTTAGCCTCTCGCGGCGGCTGCGGCGCCGCCGAAGGAGGTCGCGATGTCCCGGTCCCGCTCGTCCGCTGTCCTGCTGATGGCCCTCGGCCTCGCCCTCGCCGTCGCGCCGGGCTCGGCCCTCGCCTCCGACGGCTGGAAGGAACCGGCGACGGGCGAGGTCTTCCCGCTGACGGTCACGCCGCCGGGCTCGACGACCCCGCTCGCCCTCACCGGCGGCGGCGTGCGCACCAAGGTCGTGTTCAAGGTCTATGCCCTCGCCTTCTACGTCGATCCGGCCGCGGCGGCGAGCGGCCTCGCCGCCTGGTCCGGCAAGCCGGCCGGCGCGCTGCGCGAGGACAAGGCGTTCTACGCCGCGCTCGTCGACTTCCCCGGCGACAAGCTGGCCGCGATGAAGTTCGTGCGCGACCTGGAGGGGGCCCAGATCGGCGACGCCCTCGACGCCGCCGTGGCCCGGACGCTGCCCAGCGGCGACCCGGCGCGGACGAAGTTCCGCGAGCTCTGGAAGGACCCGATCAAGAAGGGGGACGAGAGTTGGATCGTGATCCGGGCTTCGGGCGAGGTCGCGGTCGTGCGCGGCGGCCAGGTGGTCGGAACGGTCGACTCGAAGCCGCTGGGCAAGGCCCTGCTGCTGGCGTGGTTCGGGCCCGAGCCGGTCTCCGAGAGCATCCGCACCGGGGCCGCCGAGCGGATCCCGGGCCTTCTGGCCGGAAAGTAGGCGGCCCGGACCGACCCGTACCCGCTCCTGCGGGAAAGTAAGCAGGGGCCCCCGTGGGGCCCGGCCGGCGGGTCCTGCGGTCCGACTTCGAGGGACCCCGCCGGTTTCGCTTGATCGGCCCGCGTGCGGGTCGCTATATTCCCCCGGCACAGGGATTTGCCGGTCTCGTCCGGCCCGGAGCACCGGATGGCTTCGCCCTCCCAACAGCCGCGCATCGGGAAGGTGGTTCAGCACCCGCGGAGTGCCGTCGCGGTGCCGCCCCCCGTCGAGAAGCGTCCAGCGGTGACGACGCGCCCGCCTGGGCCGGAGCTTTCGGCATCGCCGAAAGGCGGGCGCCAGACCTTCGGCGACATCATCCGCCGCGCGCGCGAACTGCGCGGGATCGAGCTGCGCGATGTCGCCGAGGCGACGAAGATCAACCTGCGCTACCTCGAAGCGCTCGAACGCAACGACTTCACCTACATCCCCGGCGGGATCCACGCGCGCAACTTCGTCCGCGCCTACGCCCGGCAGATCGGCGTGGACGAGGCGGAGATGGTCAACGCCTTCCTCTACGAGCAGACGCAGCAGCAGAAGAAGGGCCCGGCGGAAGAGCCGCCCGTCGTCGTCCCGCTGCGGACCGACGACCCGACCGTCCGCTCGCTGCGCTCGCACTACCAGGTCGAGGCCGGCAGCGACGATCGCCGCCGTCGCCGTGCGCGCAGCGTGCTCGTGATCGTGGCGATCGCGGTCGCCGCCGCCGCCGCCGGAGCCGGCTACTGGTTCGTCGCGAAAGCGTCACGAGGCCAGACCGCGGCGCCGGTCACGACCCCCGCCCCGGCCACCCCCGCTCGGTGACCTCCTCCTCCGGTCCCGGTTCGCGGATCGTCGCCGCGGTGCGGGCGGGGACCGCCCCGCGACCGGCGCGCCTGGCCGCGGCCCGTGGCGCGCTGCCGCTCGATCCGGGCGACCTCGTTCTGCTCCAGGCGCTGCTCGAGCGCGACGGCGACCCCGAGATCGCCGAGGCCGCGGCGCGCTCGCTCGCCGAGCTGGACCCCGGGACCGCGCTCGCCCTGGCCGGCGAGCCGCAGGCTGCACGCGAAGTCCTGACCCTGCTCGCCGCCGGAGCGGGACGCTGGCCCGCCGCGGCAGCCACCCTCGCCGGACGGCGGGATCTCGCACCCGAGTGCTATCGCGCCCTCGCGACGGCCGCCGACGGCGAGCCGCTCGAGATGCTGGCGCACAACCAGGAGGCCCTGTCGGCCGACCCGGGGCTGGGGCCGCTGCTCGTCGCGAACCCGGCGCTGACCGGACAGGGCCGGGCCCGGCTGCTCGACTTCCTCGACGAGCTGGCCAAGCTCTACCCGGCGCCGGCGGCCGCGGCGGAGAGCGGGCCGGCGGCCGCACCGGAAGGGGTCCCGCCCCCGGCCCGCGACCCGTTCCTGGCCTCGCTCGGGATCGACGCTGAGGTCGAGGCGCTGCTCCCCCAGCTCGATCTCGACCTCGGCATGCTGGCCGACCGCTCGGAACTGCTGGGCGAGCCCGAGGAGGGGGACGACGTCTCGTTGATCTCGCGGCTGGCCAAGATGAACGTCGGGCAGAAGCTGCGGGCCGCACTGTTCGGGAGCCGTGGCGAGCGCTCGATCCTGGTGAGGGACTCCAACCGGCTGGTCGCCTGCTCGGTGGTCAAGAACCCCAAGTTCACGGTGACGGAAGCCGACCAGGTCGCCAAGAGCCGCAACGTCTCGACCGACGTCCTGCGGCTGATCGCCCGCCACCGCGACTTCGGCAAGGCCTACACGATCCAGAAGAACCTGGTCGTCAACCCGCGCTGTCCACCGGACATCGCGCTCAACCTGGTCGCCGTGCTGAACGACCACGACCTGAAACTGATGGTGCGCAACCGGAACCTGGGCGAGGCGGTGCGGCGGCAGGCCAAGAAGGTGTTCCAGGTCCGGGAGGATCGGAAGCGCGTCCGCGTCATGCCCGGAAAGCACTGAACCCGGCCGCTCCGCACCGGGCCCGTTTGCGCTAGATTAGACCGTGCGCCCGCCGCCCCGCTTCGGGGCCCGGCGCCGCCGAGGAGACGCGGTTCGTCGATGATCGTCGCGGGGGCAGGGCTGACCGACCGCGGGCGGCTGCGTCCGCACAACGAGGACTCGCTCCTCGTGGAGGCGGAGCGCGGGCTGTTCGCGGTGGCCGACGGGATGGGCGGACACGCCGCCGGTGAGGTCGCGTCGCACCTGGCGATCGAAGCCGTCCGCGCCGCCCTGTCGGGGGACCCGCCGGCCGAGCGGGACATGCCCTCGCGGCTGCGCGACGCGATCGAGGAGGCCAACCGGCGGATCGCGGAGCAGATCGAACAGCAGCCCGAGTGCCGCGGGATGGGGACGACGCTCGTCGTCGCGGTCTCCGACGGCCCGCGCTGCTGGATCGCGCACATCGGGGACTCCCGCGCCTACCTCGTCCGCGGAGACCGGATCACGCAGCTCACCGCCGACCACTCGTTCGTCAACGAGCTGGTCCGGCTGGGGATGCTCTCGCGCGAGCAGGCGGCACGCGACCCGCGCCGCAACGTCGTGACCCGGGCGCTCGGCAGCGGGGCGATGGTCGTGCCCGAGATCCACGAGTACAGGGTCGAACCGGGGGACCTGATGCTGCTCTGCTCGGACGGGCTCAACACGATGCTCGCCGACGAGCGCATCCTGGCGGTCGTGCAGGAGTCGGGCCGCGCGCTCGAGGAGGTCTGCGCCGGGTTGGTGGCCGCCGCCAACGCGGCCGGCGGCGAGGACAACATCTCGGTCGTGGCGATCGAGTGGTGCGGGGCCGGGGAGACGGCCGACCCCAGCGGACCGACCGGGCCGACGGCGGCCGAGGAGCCCCTCCGGGGGCCCGATACCGAGCCCACCTCGGAAGCCTGAGCCGCTCCCGCCCCGTCCCCGCTCGCTCCCGCCCCCCAGCGGATCCCCGCGCCGGGAGGCCGTTTTCTTGACCGGACCCCGTGCGCTCCTTATAGTCCCTTCGGTCTCCATGACGCCGCGCCCCGCCGCCCTTCTCACGGCCCTTGCGGTCGTGACGACCGCGCTGCCGCCCAGCCGGGCCGCGGCCGCCGACGATTTCGTCCAGTACGGGGCCGCCGTGCGGGCCGCCGCCGCCCAGGCCGGGCTGAGCGGGGACGACCTCTCCCCCGCCCTCCGCCCCGATGGGCCGCTCGGGCCGGACCACCCGCTGCGCCGCCGTCCGGGGGGCGCGGAGCCGGGCACGCTGACCTCGATCGCCGCGCGCGAGCCGGCGGTGCGGGTGCACTGGCCGGCCGGGCTCGCGGGGCTGCGCGACGCGGACCTCGACGGGGTCCCCGACCGCGCGGCCGCCGCGTTGCGGACCGCGCTGAAGACGCTCGCCTTCTGCCGGACGGTCGGCCTCGGCCTCCCGGCCGACGACGCCGACCGCGAACTCGACCTCTACCTCGCGCCGCTCGATGGCGAATCGCGCGGCTTCGCGGTGATCGAGCCCGCCGCGCCCGGCGAGCGCGGCGCCCCCGGCTTCGCGGTTCTGGACGCTTCCGGCCGGCAGGACGACCAGGCCTTCCGCGGGATGGTCGGGCGCGCGGTGGCCCGCCTCGTGCTCGCGGGACGCGACGCGACCGCGCCGCCCTGGTGGAGCGAGCCGGGCGCGCTCTGGGTCCAGGCGCAGGTGACCGGGCCGGACCTCGAGATCCAGCGCGACCTGCAGGCCCGCTGGAACCACCCCGAGCGCGGGCTCTTCATCGACGACCCCGTGCTGGCGCGCGGCAACGCCGGCCTGCTCTGGTGCCTCGAGGACCAGGCGCTGGAGACGCGCGCGCTGGCCGCCACATGGTCCGCGCTGGCCGCGCGCGGCGACGGCGAGTCGCCGGCCGCGGCGATCGACCGTGCCTTCGCCGCGACGACCGGCCTGGACCTCGCGGCCGCCTTCCGGCGCGCCGGCGCCTGGCAGCTGGTCGAGGGGCCGGCCCCCTCGCGCTGGGCGCTGACGATCCAGTCGCTGCCGATGCTCGAATCCGAGGCGGCGCTCCCGGTCGCAGCTTCCGGCGCGGCCGCCGTGCTGCTGTTGCCGGACGCCCACGAGCCCGAGGGGACCCGCGCCTCGCTCGCCTGGGGCGAGGAGGGCTGGAGCGCGTCGCTGCTGGCGCGGCGCCGCGGCGGCGGCTGGGATGTCGTCCCGCTCTCCCCGGCTGCCGGCGGACGGATCTCGTTCCTCGTTCCCTGGGCCGACTACGACCGCGCGGTGCTCTTCCTGGTGCGCGCCGCGACCGGCGGCCCCTCCGGCACGATTCGCGCCCAGGCGGCCGGAATCGGTCCGTCGAGCGTGGTCGGGCTCTCCTCGTTCGGCGTCCGGGCCAGTTCGAACGACCTCGCGGAGATCGGCTGGTCGAGCGCCTGGGAAGGCTCCCTCTTCGGCTGGATCGTCGAGCGCTCCTCGCGCCCCGAGGGGCCCTGGGCCGCCGTCCACGCCGTCCCGGTGCCGGCCGTCGGCCTCGAGCGCGAGGGGACCGGGTACCTCATCCAGGACTCGCTGCCGGGCGACGGGGGGACGCTCTATTACCGCGTGGTGGCACTGACCGACCTCGGCCTCCGGATCAGCGGGCCGGCGCTCGCCCTGCGCGATCACTGACGCGCCGCGCGCCCGCGCGCCCGCCCGCGCGGTTCCGCTTCGGCCCGCCGGGGAGCATCCGCGATAGACTTTCTGTTTTCGCCGCGGCATCCCGCCGCGCCGGAGCGCTCCCGCCCGATGATCGATCTCTTCTCCACGCTCCGCGACGCCGTCGCGGCCGCCGTGCGCGCGGCCGCCCCCGCGGCGGACCCCGCGTCGGCGCCCGCCATCCCGATCGAATTCCCGCCCGACCCGGCGCTGGGCGACCTGGCGACGCCGGCCGCGCTCGGCCTGGCGCGCGCGCTCAAGCGGCCGCCGCGCCAGATCGCCGAGCAGCTCGCCCCGGCGATCGCCGCGCTGCCCGGCGTGGCCGCGGTCGAGATCGCGGGGCCGGGCTACGTCAACGTGCGAATCGACCGGACCGCCGCGGTCCGGACGCTGCTCGGCCCGGAGCCGCTCCCCGTCCCCGGCGCCGGCAAGACCGTCGTCGAGCACACCAACATCAATCCCAACAAGGCCGCCCACATCGGCCACCTGCGCAACGCGGTGCTGGGCGACACGCTGGTGCGCTCGCTCGCCGCGCTGGGCGAGCGGGTCGAGGTGCAGAACTACATCGACGACACCGGGGTGCAGGTCGCGGACGCGGTCGTCGGGCTGACGGTGCTCGAAGGGCTCGACGAGGCCGGGGTGCGGGCCCGGATCGACGCCGCACGGGACCGGTCCGCGGCCGGCGGCCACGGCTTCGACTACGAACTGTGGGACCTCTACGCGCGGGTCACGCAGTGGTACGAGGCCGACCGCTCGCGCGAGTCGCACCGCCAGGCCACGCTGCACGCGCTGGAGCGGCGCGAGGGCCCGACGGCGCGGATCGGGTCGATGGTCGCGACCGAGATCCTGACCTGCCACCTGCGCACGATGCAGCGGCTGGGGATCCGCTACCAGCTGCTGCCGCGCGAGAGCGACATCCTGGGGCACCGGTTCTGGGAGACGGCGTTCGGGCGGCTGAAGCAGACCGGCACGGTCGCGCTGCAGGCGGAGGGGAAGGCGGCCGGCTGCTGGGTGATGAACCTCCCGCACGCCGACGACCAGGAGGACTCGGCCGAGTACGAGAAGATCATCGTCCGCTCGGACGGCACGGTGACCTACGTCGGCAAGGACATCGCGTACCAGCTCTGGAAGTTCGGCCTGCTCGGCGCCGACTTCGACTACCGCCCCTTCGCGCCGTTCCAGTACGGCGACGGCAGCGTGCTGTGGGAGACGGCGCCGGCCGGCGAGGGGGTGCCGGGTGCCCCGTCCCACGGCGGCGCGGCCCGCGTGATCAACGTGATCGACGTCCGCCAGGCCTACCTGCAGCGGGTGGTCAAGGCCGCGCTGGAGCGATTGGGATACCCCGGCGAGGCCGAGCGCTCGATCCACTTCTCGTACGAGATGGTCGCCCTCTCGCCGGAGACGGCGCTCGCGCTGCAGCCCGGGCTGGTGCTGTCGGACGAGGACCGCAAGCGGCCCTGGCTCGACATGAGCGGGCGGAAGGGGCTGGGAGTCAAGGCCGACGACCTGCTCGACCGGCTCGAGACCAAGGCGCTGGAAGAGGTGCGGCAGCGCAACCCCGAGCTGCCGGAGCCGGCGGCGCGGGAGCTGGCGCGGATCGTCGCGGTCGGCGCCGTGCGCTACTACATGCTGCGCTTCGCGCGCAAGACGATCGTCGCCTTCGACATCGACGCGGCGCTGGCCTTCGAGGGCGAGACCGGGCCCTACAGCCAGTACGCGGCGGTGCGGGTCTCGCGGATCCTCGACAAGCTCGCCGAGAAGCTCGGCGGGGACGAGGCCGCGTGGCGCGCGCGGGCGGCGGCGGCGCGGTTCGAGCGCCTGCCGGCCGAGGTCGCGGCCGACCACTGGGCCCTCGTCCACCGCGCGGCAAGGCTGCCGGAGGCGGTCCGCCAGGCGACGGCCAGCCTGGAGTTCTCGACGCTCGCGAAGTACGCCTTCGAGCTGGCCCAGGCGATCAACGCCTTCTACCACCGCTACCCCGTGCTGCAGGAGCCGGACGAGGCCGTGCGCGATGCGCGCCTCGCGGTGCTGCTGGTCGCCGACCGCGCGCTGCGGCGCGCGCTCGACCTGATGGGGGTGCCGGTCCCGTCGCGGATGTGACGCGGCCGGGGCGCGGGGCCGTTGCCGCGCAGCGGCGCGACGCCCCCTTCCCCGCCCGCGCGGCCCGTCGTACGCTTGCTTCCGGGAGCCACCCGTGCCGCGCAGCCTGGCCATCGCGACGCTCGCCGCCGCGCTCGCCCTCCCCGGGCTGGCCGCGGGGAAGATCCCCTCGCGCGAGGTCGATTTCGAGACCGTGGCGCACGACGGCGTCCGGCTGCGCGGGGTGGTCGCGATTCCGGATCCCGAGGGGGCGGCGACCGCGGCGCAGCGCTGGCCGGTGGCGATCCTCGTCCCGGCGCAGTTCCGCCCCCGCAGCGCGCTGGTGCACCTCTCCGATGCGCTGGCGGACGTGGGGATCGCCTCGGTGATGCTCGACCTGCGCGGCCAGGGCGATTCGATGACCACCAGCGCGGGGGAGATCTACTCCGGAAAGCTTCTGCCGCCCGGGTACCTGCGGCTCGCGGCGGGGGACCAGGCGCTGGTGCTGGAGGCGCTGGCCCGCCTGCCGGAACTCGACCTTTCGCGCGTCGCGCTGGTCGGCGTGGCGCAGGGGGCCCTCGTCGCCGCCGCCGCCGCTGCGGACCTGCCGGCCTCGCGCGGGGTCGTGATGGTCGACGCGACCGAGTCGGCCGGCGGGCTGTCGGCCGAGCGCGACCTGGGACTGCTCGGGACCCGTCCCGCGCTCCTGCTCTGCTCGGGTTTCCCGGTGTCCAAAGAGCGGGCCGCCGCGCTGGCCGAGTACGGGCTGGGCGAGCGCACCGTCCGCTGCGTCGGCGAGTTCTTCAGCGGGGATGCCCTCCTGGCGGAGGACCGCGCGGGAGCGCCGGCGGTGGCCGCCTGGCTCGCCGCCCTTTTCGCTTCCCCGCCGACCCCGGCGCCGCGAGGAGAGGCGGAAGCTCCCGCACCGGAGCGCCGTTGATCCGGGTACGGCTCGGGACGCAGTTCGGGACGCGGCCCCGGCCGTTCCGCGGGCCGCAGCGGACCGGCGCGGTGCGGAAGGTCGCGCTTGCTGCCGCCACGGCGGCCGTTCTGCTGTCGCTCGGCGGCTGCGGCGGGAGGCCGCCCGCCGGGCCCGTGGACGGACCGGCGCTGCCGGTCCGCTTTCCGCTGCCGGCCGACCCGGCGACGCTCGACGCGGTCCGGGCCGTCGACACGACCTCGTTCGCGATCGCCCGGCTGGTGGGGGATTCGCTGGTCGCCTACGACGCGCAGCTCGAACTGGTCCCCCGCGTGGCCCGCGCCTGGAGCTGGTCGGACGACCACCGGGTCCTGACGTTCTCGCTGCGGCCGGGGGTGCGCTGGCACGACGGCCGCGCGGTCAGCGCGGCCGACGTCGTCCACACCTGGCGGCTGCTCACCGCGCCCGACGCGCCCCCCGACAAGGCGGTCGCGTTCAACCTCGTCGAGACGGTCGAGGCACCGGCGCCGGACGTCGTGGTCGTTCGCTACCGCACGCCGTTCGCCCCGGCGCTGGGGGCGTGGACGCACCCGCTGCTCCCCGCCCACCGCGCGGAGCGTGAGCCGCCCCTGGGCTGCGGGCCCTGGCTCTTCGTGCGCTGGGACCCGGGCGAGCGGGTCGTGCTGCGCGCCAATCCCGACTACTTCGGGGGAGCTCCGCGGGCCCCCGAACTCCAGCTCGAGGTCCTGCGCGACTACTCGACCCGCTTCGCCGCGCTGGAGGCAGGGCGGATCGACGCCGCGCCGCTGCTCCCGGACACCTGGCGGGCGGTCAAGGACGATCCCGCCTTCCAGGCCCGGTTCGAGGTCCGCGAGTTCCGCCAGCTCTACTTCCAGTACGTCGCGTGGCGCATGGACGGGAGCAACCCCTGGTTCGCCGACGCGCGCGTGCGCCGCGCGATGACGCTGGCGATCGATCGCGCCGGGTACCTCGAGAAGGTCGCACCCGGCTTCGGGCGGCCGGCGGTGACCTCGATCCACCCGGATCAGGCGTGCTTCGACCCGGCCCTGGCCCCGCTCCCATACGACCCGGAGCGGGCCGCGTCGCTCCTGGCGGAGGCCGGCTTCGGCGACGGCGACGGCGACGGCGTGCTCGAACGCGGCGGCAGGCCGTTCGCCTTCCGCCTGACGATCTCGCAGACCTCGCGCGAGAACGAGCGGATCGCCGCCTTCATCCAGGACCAGCTGCGACAGGTCGGGGTCGCGGTCGAGATCGAGCCGCTAGAGTGGGCGGTCTTCCAGGAGCGGTTGCGCGGCGGCGAGTACGTCGCCGTGATGCTCGGGCGCGGGCTCGACCCCGACCCCGACCAGTCCGACCTGTGGCACTCCTCGCAGGCCACGGGGGGGGTCAACTACGCCGGGCTGCGGGACGCCGAGATCGACGGCTGGCTCGAGGCGGCGCGAGGGACCTTCGACCCGGACGAGCGGGCGCGGCTCTATCGCCTGCTGCAGGCCCGGCTGCACGAGCTTCAGCCCGACACCTTTTTCTTCTACCCCGTCTCGCGCCTGGCCGTGAGCCGGCAGCTCTCGGGCCTCGCGACCTCGCCGCTCGGCGTGCTCGGCTTCTGGCCCGGTCCGTTCGACTGGGAGCGCCGCGCGGCGACGACGGCGGCGCGGTGACCTTCCGGCGCGCCGCACTGCAGGGCGCGGCCGCGGCGGTGACGCTGCTGGTCGCGGCCTTCCTGACCTACGCCGCGCTGGCCGCCCTGCCCGGCGACCCGCTCGCCGCCTTCGTGCCCGAGGAGCAGCGGCTGACGCTCGACCCGGAGCGGCGCGCGGCCCTCGAGCACGAGCTGGGGCTCGACCGTCCGCTGCCGCTGCGCTTCGCGCGCTGGCTCGGGGCGGCCGTCGCGGGCGACCTGGGCACCTCCTTCCGGACGCGGCGCCCGGTGGCCCGCGAGATCGCCGAGCGCCTCGGACCGACGCTCGAGCTGAACGCGACCGCGCTGGCGCTGATCGCGGGGGTCGGGCTGCCGCTGGGGTGGTGGGCCGCGCGACGCTCGGCCGCGCGCGGGGCGCGCTGGGGCTCGGCCGCGCTGCTCGCGCTCTACGCGCTGCCCACGCTCTGGGTCGCGCTGCTGCTGCAGTACCTGCTCGCGGTCCGCCTCGGCCTGCTGCCGCTCTACGGCCGGAGCGACCCCGTCGGCGGCGGGCTCGGCTCGCGGCTGGCGCACCTGGCGCTGCCGGCCGTCACGCTCGCGCTGCACCAGGTCGCATTCGTGGCGCTGTTCGCGCGCGACACCGCCCGCGCCGGCTTCCTCTCGCGCCACGCGCAGCGCGCGCGCAGCGCCGGGCTGCCCGAGGCGCGGGTCTTCGCGCGCCACGGCGTGCGCCCCTCGCTCGTCCCGCTGGCCGCGCTGCTGGGGCTGATGGTCCCGGGACTGGCCTCGGGATCGGTGCTGATCGAGTCGGTCTTCGCCTGGCCGGGGCTCGGCACCTACTTCGTGCAGGCGGTGCTGGCCCGGGACCTTCCGGTCGTGATGGCGCTCTCGCTGCTCGCCAGCGGCCTGACCGTCGCGGGCAGCCTGCTGGCCGACGCGCTGGCCGGCGCGGCCGACCCGCGCGTCGCCGGAACGGCGGAGGGGCGGCGATGACCCGCCCCCTCGCGGCCGGCCTGCTGCTGCTGGCGGCGCTGGCCGGGACCGCGCTGTTCGCGGCCGCGGTCGCGCCGCTGGGCTGGCTCGACCCGCTGCGGATCGACGTCGAGCGCGTCCTGGCCCCGCCGTCGCGGGCGCACTGGTTCGGCACGGACGGGCTGGGCCGCGACGTCCTGGCGCGCACCCTGCACGGCGGGGCGGCGAGCCTGGGAGCCGCCGGGCTGGCGACGGCCCTGGCGTTGTCGGTGGGTGCCGCCCTGGGAGCCCTTGCGGGGTCGGCGGGCCGCACTGGCGACGCGCTGCTGTCCCGGACCGCCGACGCGTTTCACGCCTTCCCCCCGCTGATCGCCGCGCTGGCCCTGCTCGGTGCCGCGGCGGCGCCCCTGACCGGGCTGCCGGCGGGATCGCGGGTCGGGCTGGTCGTCGGGCTCTTTTACTGGCCCGGCCCGTTCCGCTTCGTCCGCGCCGAGACCCGGCGCCTGGCAGCCAGCCCACTGGCCGACGCCGCCCGCGCGGCGGGGGCGCGGCGGGCCCGCGTCGCGCTCCTGCACCTGCTCCCGCAGGCCCTGCTGCCGCTCCTCGCGCCGGCCCCGTTCGTCGCGGGGGGGGCGGTCCTGGCGGAGGCGGGGCTGGGTTTTCTCGGGGTCGGAATCCGCCCGCCCGCTCCCTCCTGGGGCAACCTGCTGGCGGATGGCTTCTACTTCGTCGAGAGCGCCTGGTGGATCGGCCTCTTCCCGGGGGCTTTCCTCTTCCTGGCGGTCCTGGGCTGCTTTCTCGCCGGCGAGGGGCTGCGGCGTCGCGCGGCCCCCTCGCAGGACATTTGACCGAAGGTCAGCGCGCGGCGGGGAGACGGGTCTTCAGGCCGGCCGGGCGGTACCCCTCCAGGTCGACCGCCACCTTGCGAAAGCCGCTCCCCCGGACCGCCTCGAGGACCTGCCGGCGAAGGTCCCCGTCCAGCAGGCGTCCGATCTCGTCCGCACCGACCTCGAGCCGGGCGACCTCGCCGTGGTCTCGAACCCGGATCACCCGGAAGCCGAGAGCGGCCACCGCCTCCTCGGCCCGGTCGATCCGCGCCAGGGCCTCCGGCTCGATCGGGGTTCCGGTGGGAACGCGGGAGGAGAGGCAGGCCGAGGCGGGCTTGTCCCAGATCGGCAACCCGAGGCGCTGGGCCAGGATCCGGGCGTCGGCCTTGCTGATCCCGGCCTCGAGCAGCGGCGCGCGGAAGCCGCCGGCCGCCGCGGCCTGCATCCCGGGACGGTCTTCGTCCAAATCGTCGAGGACCGGGCCGTAGAGCATCGCCGCACCCTCGCGCTCCGCGATCGGGCGGACGGCATCGACCAGGGCCGAACGGCACCAGAAGCAGCGATCCCCCTCGTTCCGCAGGTAGCGCGGGTCCTCGAACTCGCGGGCCTCGACCAGCTCGAGCCGGGACCCGATCCGGTCGGCCAGGGCCACCGCGTCGCGGCGGTCGCGCCCCGGAAGCGAGGGGCCGACGGCGAGGACCCCCAAAGCCCGGTCGCCCAGCTCCTCCGTGGCGAGCCGCAGCAGGAGCGCGCTGTCGATCCCGCCCGAGAACGCGACCACGGCGCGAGCGAGCGAGCGGATCGAGGCGCGCACGGCGGCCTCGCGTTCGTCGAGCCCGGGGCGGGCTGCGGTCGGGACAGTCATCGTGGGGCATCCTCCAGAGAGTGAGCCGGAGCAAGATACCCGACGGCGCGCGATCGGGCAGGCCCGGGACCAGATTCGCTCCGCCGGCGTTCGCGACGGTTCGCCGCGTGCGGTGATCGCCCCGCGGGTTCTCTGTTCCTTCTGTCTTGACTCCCGCGAGGGGTCACCGTAGCTTTCTCGCGCCCTGTCGCCTGACCGGAATCCGCCCCCCCGCGGACTCCTCGGGTGCCATTCCGATCGACGCCATGTTGGAAGCCCGCCGAGGGCCGCATCCGAGCGAGGTGCGGCCGACGCGGGGTAGCGCAACGCATTTCTCCTGGAGGAGGAGGTCATGCAGAATCGTTCAGCAACCGCGCGGTGGATCCTCGTCATCCTCTGCGCCGGGGCCCTTTGGGCCTCGTGGGTCGCCGCCGACACCGCCCCGCAGACGCCGCTCACGGCGAACCCGGGGAAGGCGCTCCTGGCGGCCACGACCGACGTGGACCCGCTGACGGCCGAGCCGAGCGTCAAGCCCCGTCTCTACACACGGAACGTCGCGTGGTGGCCGTACGCCACCGGTCCCCACTACGGCGACGTCCAGGTGGACGGGCCCGACTTCCCGGACGACGTCCTGCTGACCCACGTCGGCAGCTTCCGGATCGGTCAGGCGCTCGCCATTCCGGCCGACCTGACGGGATCGCTGTCCGGCCTCACCCAGGGCCGGGCCCAGTACTTCCTCATCCAGATGCGCGCCGACTCGGTGAACTCCGAGTGGCCGCAGACGCTGGCGTCGATGGGCGCCGCCGTGATGGGGCGCACCCCCGCCAACGGCGTGTTCGTCCGCGCGGACCGGGCCGCCTACGACCGGCTCTCCGCCTCGTCGCTGATCCAGTACATCGAGCCCTACCACCCGGCCTACAAGATTCATCCCTCGGTCGGCCGCGTCGCCCAGACGACGCCCGAGGACGCTGCCTCGCCGATTTTCAAGCTCCAGGTCACCCTGTGGCCCGGTGAGCCGGCGTCGGCCACTGCCGACGAGCTCACGCGCCTTGGAGCGACCGTCACCCGGGTCTTCGGATTGCAGGAATACGGCGAGACGATCGAGGCCTCGGCTCACGCCGCGCTGATCCCCACGATCGCGAAGCTCGAGTCCGTGGTCCTGGTCACCGAGTCCGCGCCGTTGCTGCTGCACGGTGAACGCGGCGCCGCCTTCATGCAGAGCGTCGACGCCGGGATCGGCGACTACCCCTACTGGAAGGCCGGAATCGACGGGGACGGCCAGATCGTCGCCGTCTCCGACAGCGGTCTCTCGGTCGACGCTGCGGACCACTCTGACACCGCGGCCGTGTCCGGCTGGTCGGCCCCCGGCGTCGGCGGCGCCTGCGCCACGCTCGCGACCTACGCGGGCTGCAACAACCCGAACAACGGCGCGGACCCCAGCGGTCCTGTGAACTGCCACCGCAAGATCGTCTGCTACCGCTGGGCCGTCGGCGCGACCGGCGACTACTCGGCCTGCGACAGCGCAGTCTCGTGCGGCGACAATCTACCTTGCACCCACGGCCAGCTCGTGGCCAGCGTGGTGGCCGGCAACCCGACGCGCGGCCGTGTTCCGGCCCCCAGCAACCCCAGCCCGACCGACACCGTGGCGGCGGACGATCCGAACAGCTTCCGCACCCGGGCCTACGGCGCCGGGATCTACATCGACAGCGACAAGAACGGGCTGTTCAGCGAGGCCCAGGACCAGGCGCTCGACGGGATCGCGAAGGGCGCCCGGATCGTGTTCTTCGACATCCAGTCCGGCTGCCCCGAGCCAGCAGAGGTCTCCGGCTCCGACATTGTCCAGACGATCGGGCAGGCCCGGACCCAGCACGGCGCGAGCGTGATCAACTTCTCGTTCGGCAGCGACGTACCCGACACCAACCCGATCTACTCCCCGAACGGGCGCAACAACGACGTCGGCGTGGCGAACAATCCGATCATGCTCGTGACCCAGTCGGCCGGCAACGCCGGCGAGGCGGGGAACGACGGCCGGAACGCCAACGGCTCGACGCTGGGCGACAACTCGTCGTGCAAGAACTGCCTCGTGGTCGGCTCCTCCTTCGGCATCGGCGGGACGGTCGGCTACTCGTCCGAGGGCCCGGCCTACTTCAGCGCGTCCCCGATCAACCGATCGCGCATCGCTCCGACGATCCTGGCCGAGGGGCTGGATAACGCCTGCCGCTCGGAGGACGCCGGTTTCGAGAACCAGACCGGGGCCGCCACCTGCCTGCTGCAGCAGGGGCAGGGGACCTCGTTCGCCGCGCCCAACGTGGCCGGCGCCGCGGCGCTGATCCGCGAGTACTTCGACCAGGGCTTCTACAACAACAAGCCGACCAAGGCGATCTCCTCCCGCCTGGTCCGCGCCCTGCTCTTCGCCAGCGCCACGCCGATCACCAACGGCAAGACCTTCATCCCGCCCGACCGTTTCAATAACGTCTGGGGCTACGGCCAGGTCCAGCTGACGCGGGCCCTGCCGCTCGTCGAGTTCCCCGAGACCGTCTCCGGCCTGATCGTCCACGACCTGCCGCCCGCCGACATCAACGGCGACGGCACGCTCGACGGCGTCAGCGACCTCTCGTTCCCCGGCACGATCAACGGTGGCCAGAACCTGACCTCCGAGTTCACCGTGAACGGCGTGCTCGACGACCTCGCGGTCGCGCTGGTCTGGGACGACTCGCTCGGCACGGCCGCCGAGACCGGCATCCTGAACGACAACCTCAACCTCGTCCTCCGTTACTGCGGCGTCAACGGCACATGCGGCGACGGGGACGACGTCACCTTCCAGGGCAACGCCTTCAGCGAGGACCCGGAGCGCGACGGCACCCGCAACGCCGACCTGCTGCCCGGCGGCCAGGCGGGATCCGCTCCGGACGGCTGGTGGTACACGCTCTCCGACCACTTCATCACGACCAACGGCGGTACCGCCTCGCAGTGGACGGACGTCGGCAACAACTCCGAAGTCGTGCTGGTCGCCACGTTCCAGAACCGCCCCGACGAGAACAACGACGGCACGGCCGACTTCACCCGGCCCGACGCCAACGGGGACGGCACCGTCGACCGCGCGATCCTCTGCAGCAACGCCGACCCGAACTGCGACGGCGGCCTCGCCATGACCGGTAAGTGGCGCGTCGACGTCTCGGCCGCCGCGGCCGTCCCGTCCGGGCGTCCGTTCGTGGTCGCGATCGCCGGGCCGGTCACCGCCGGCTCGACGGTCCGCTTCACGAACAACCCGATCGTCTGCAACGGCGAGAGCCGGATCATCGTCGAGGAAAAGGCGGCCGCCGGCGGCGACGCCGACCCCGCCTGCGTCAGCGCCACCAACTGCCCGCCATCCGTGATCTCCTCGCGCACGATCGTCGAGGTGCTCAACCAGAGTGGCGTGGTCCAGGACACCGAGACCGGTCTCGTCTTCGCGGCGCCTCCGGCCGGATCGCTGCGCTTCCAGACCGTGAACCCGATCCCGGTCAGTGTCGACGCTTCGGCGGCCGGAAACAACGGTGTGCTCTTCGTTCAGAATGGCTGGCGCGTCCGCGTCCGCTACAACGACAACAACGGGGCCGCCACCGTCGTGCGGGAGTCCGAGGCGGGCATCGACTGCCAGCCCGGCCTCGAGGTCTTCCTGCTGCCGCAGGTCGGACGCGACACCTACTTCTCGCTGGTCGGTGGCTGCGACGACGACCGCTACCTCGACCAGGGCGAGGCCTTCGGCCTGACCTTCCGCTTCTTCAACCAGGAGGAGCGTGAACTGCCCGACGCGCAGGTCGAGCTCAAGGTCGTCGACGCCGACGCCTGCCCCGCCAACGTGAACGACCCCTGCCGCAACAGCTGCACGCAGCCGAGCTACATCCGGATCGACAACCCGGTCCAGAAGATCGGCCTGCTGCCGCCGCTGACGCTGCAGAACTCGACCTTCAGCCTGTCGGTCGTCGGGACGCCCCCGGCCCGCAAGCGGCTGGAGTTCGTCATCGGCCTCAGCAGCGCCAAGGCCGGACAGGGCGAACGGAGCTGCCAGACCTTCCGCAACGTCGAGGCCTTCCAGCTGCTCGCGCAGGCCGACGACGAGACCCGCTACTTCATCACCGACTGCCAGACCGGCTGCACGCTCAACTTCGACCGGAACGCGGACGAGAAGCTCCAGAACCGGATCCCGGCCAACCCGTTCGATCCGTTCGACTTCGCGCTGCGCGGCAAGGACGAGACGGCGATCAACTACCTCTCGCTGACGACCCCGACCCGCACCTCCGGCTGCACCAACTGCGCCCAGAACTCCGCCGTCGGCGGCCCGTGGGACTTCGACTCCAACCGCGAAGGGTTCCGCTCGGGCGTCAGCCAGACCTCCAAGCTGGCGGCGACCGACACCGACGGTTGCTCGAACTGGGGCGAGGACAAGAACTGGAACGACGTCCTCGACTCGGGCGAGAACCAGGGCGGCGGCACCACCGGCCTCGACCAGAACTGGGGCACCGGCGGCGGCTGCGGCTTCATGACCGGCACCGGCCCGACCACCGGCGGCGTCTGGCACACCGGGACGATCGGCACCTACAACAACAACGGCGGCGCCGCCTGCCGTCCCAACGACAGCATCTGCGAGCAGTACGACACGAACAACGGCACGCTCGGCGAGAACTTCTGGGCCGAGCTGCTGCGCACGCCGGCGATCCACCCGATCAGCCAGGGCCCCGACACGGTCGACGGCTACGAGTGGAAGACCCAGGTCCTGGACTGGGGCTGGAACATGCAGCTCAACACCAATGCCGACGGCTACGCGGCCTGGACCTGGAACTTCGACCTTGACACGAGCAACGCCGAGCCGATCCTGCTCGGTTCCGAGTTCATCTCCTTCATCTGGGGCAACCCCTACGGCGTCGTGACCGGCGGCCAGCTCAACATCCTGGGCGGCGGGCACGTCTTCGCCCCGACGATCACCCAGGACGGAACCGCCAACGAGGGCGACGGCAGAAACGGCACCAAGGGGAACAACCGCTCGGGTGTCCGCGGCTGCTGGTTCAACGACCTCAACCTGATCGACGTCGACGGCTCCGGACCGGGCACCCAGACCGCCGCCTGGCGCCAGACGGCGGACCCCCTCCCCGCCGACGACGACTGCGACAACGAGTACACCCTGGGCCCGAACGGCTGCCCCGGCGCCTGCGGGATCGACGACGACGGCAACGGCCAGATCGACGACGAACTCGAGATCTGCCCCTGCTTCAAGTGCGTCACCGGCAGCCCCAACGCCGGCAAGCCGTGCGTCAGCAACACCCAGTGCAACACGACCAACACGACCAACTTCGCCTGCCTCTCGGCGACCAACGCCTCCGGCGTGCCCACCCCCTACGGGGACGACGTCTGCGGCGACGGGTCGACCGACGAGACGCTGGCGGCGACCTTCGGCACCAACACCTCGCTGCGCCAGAACCGGAACTTCAACATCCGGCGGATCGCCAGCAGCGCCCGGCAGACCGGCAACATCGCCTTCAACACGCTCGAAGACATCTACGGCCCAGCGGGCGACACCTGGCAGGCCGAGGTCGGGTTCGTGGTGTACGAGGCGAGCGGCTCGCCGTTCCCGGTCGGGAGCTACGGCCTCGCCATCGACGACATGGTCGTCGAGTGGCAGGAGACGCACCCCATCGCGCAGGTCGGCAACAACTGCGACAGCGGCTCGAACCCGTCCTTCCTCGGGCAGTGCGCGACCGTCAGCCTGGGCACCTTCTTCGTCACCGACGGCGACGGCACCATTCCCGTCTCCGTGATCGATCCGGTCCCGACCGGCAACCTGGTCAACTGCGACGCCGACCCGGCGCTCGAGCTCGAGGTCCAGGCCTTCTCCGCCTCGGAGCGGATCCCTGAGACCTTCTGCCTCGACCCGGTCGGCACCGCAGGAATCGAGTTCAAGGGCTTCGTCACGACCTCGACCCGCTCGCTGCGGGCCAGCGACAAGCGGGTCTACGTCGCCTACAACGCCGCCATCACCCCCACGGTGACGGTGCGCTACTTCGACAAGAACGACGGCGTGAACGCCGTCAGCAACGGCCCCGACGGCCAGCCCGGCGTTGCCGGCTTCGACGACGACGGGGACGGCACGGTCGACGACGCGGACGAACTCTGCCCGCAGACGACCCAGCTGGCCCCCGGCCGCACCCCCCACATCCCGGGCTCGGCCGTGCGCTACTCCGACGACAACTGCGGCTGCCCCAACAACCCGTTGGCCGCGCAGGTCGTCGCCGCGTTCGACTTCGCCGACGTCCGGCTCGTCAACGTCTTCATCAAGGACGGTGGCACGACCGGCGCCGGCACGGGTGACGGGGACGGATTTGCCGACCCGAACGAGACGATCCAGGTCGACGTCGTCATCCGCAATGGGGCCAACTTCCCGCTCGAGGACGTCAAGCTGACGCTGCAGAGCACCAGCCCCTACCTCCTCGACATCCGGGACAACTCGATCACGATCCCGCGGCTCGAGAAGAACTCCGGAGGACTGCCCGGCTTCTTCGACACCTGCGACACGCGCAACGGGACCAACCAGAACAACCAGGCAGGCGGCGGCCGCTGCCCCAGCACGGATCACTTCGTGTTCACGGTGAAGCCGCCGGCCGACGTGAGCCGGGCGACCCTCGCCCAGGACCTCGCGTCGTCCTTCACGGTCAGCGTGCAGGCGCTCGGCAAGGGCGGGGCCGGTTCTGACCTGACGACCGACGTCCCGATCCTGGGCACGGCGGTGGCGCAGACCTTCCGCGTGATCCACAACCTCGACAAGCCGACCGTCACGCCGGCCGCGAGCGTCACCCAGAACTTCGAGAGCTTCACCACCGACGCCAACGTGCGCCTGACCTTCCGCCCGTTCACCACCGGGGACCAGGTGAGCGAGCTCGACGGCAACCACTGCCAGATCAACGATCCGGACAACCCGAACGGCAACAACACGGACCCGGCCGACTTCTGCCAACTGGGTAACGGCTTCAGCAACTCCGAAGAGCACTGGCACCTGCACGCGCCCAACGCCGCCGGAGTCTGCGGCGACGGGAGCTGCCCCGACGGCGGCCGGTCGGCCAACCAGATCGGCGGCGCCTCGGGCCGGAAGAGCCTCTCGTCGACGAACCTGGTGGACGGTGACAACACCCCCGGCGTCGGCGACGGCATGACCGAGGACTACAACCGAATGACGTGGGTCGAGTGGCACCGGGCCGGGACCGCGAGCGGCCCGGGCAACACCTTCCAGCTGGGCTTCCCCGATCCGAACGCGACCGTCACCAGCCCACGGCTCCAGGGCCAGTTCACCGGCCCGGAGCTCACCTTCTGGACCCAGTTGTCGATCATCGACGCCCGCATGTTCACCGTGGCGCCGCAGGACCCGGGCGACTTCGCGTTCTCCGCCGCCCGCGTCTACGTCTGCGTCGACCACAACGACAGCGGCGCCTGCGACACCAGGGAGACCGGCAGCCTCGACGGCTCGGAGAAGTGGGAGCCGGTGAAGTCCTGGTACTCCCCGGAGACCAGCTACCGCACCAACAACTTCATCAACTGCATGTACGACCCGACGGACGACGGCTCGACGGAGTCGCAGTTCTTCCCGAACTCCGTCACCACCGGCCCGTCCTCCACCTGCCTCCCGAACGCGGTCGACACCTGCGCCGGACGCACCCGCAACGACGACTCCAACGGGATCATCCCGGTGGTGCTCGGCGACGCCTGCTTCCCGGAGACGGGGGTCGAGGCCACCGAGGGCGTCGTCGGATTCACCGGTGGCGCTGCGTGGACCAACGCCCGCTGGATCCTCAAGCGCTACCGCCTCGACGACTTCGCCGGCCGGAAGGTCCTGTTCCGCTGGCACATGACGCCGGGCGAACTCGGCGGCGTCGAGAACTGCGCCGACATCCTCACCTGGGCCTGCGGCAACCGCGACGACGGCTGGTTCATCGACGACATCCAGGTCAACGGCCTCGCCAACGCCCTCACCCTTTCGCTCGACAACGCGGGCGAGGGCACGCCCCCGCCGGCGCCGACGGTCTGCTCCAACACGGAGATCAACCCCGCGCTGGCGGCGATCCCCTACCCGACCTTCGACCCGCTCACCAACAAGACGCGGCTGGCCGTGGCCTGCTCCGATCCGGCGGCGGAGACCTGCGACTTCGACGGCGACAACGTGGCCGACACCGCGTCGGACACGACCCTCAGCGACGCCGCCCTCCGCCCGTACCAGCTCACCGGCATCCAGACGCCGGGGGCCACCTGCGTCGGCGGCGAGTTGGAGTACCGGTTCCGCGACGGCTCGGGCAACATCCTCAACGACTGGAGCGCGACGCCGCAGACCAACAGCGGCAGCCTGATCGTGACCCCGGCCGTGTCGACCGACTACCAGCTGGACGTTCGCTGCTCGGCCAACCCGACCGGCTGCATCCAGACCGACGCGATCCGGATCAACGTGGGAGGGGTGCAGGCCTGCGCACTCAACCCGCCGACCTCGCTCCTGCTCCCGAACAAGACCACGCTGACCTGGGCCGCTTCGGGTGTTGGCACCTTCGACACTGCGAAGGGCGATGTGACGGCCCTGCGCAGCGCCGGCGGCAGCTTCTCCGGCGCGTCCTGCCTGGAGAACAACGGCCCCGACACCTCTTCGACCGACGCCGCGAACCCGGCGGCGGGCGCGTCCTTCTACTACCTCGTCCGCTGCGACGGCGGGTCGTGGGAGGATCCTGCCGGAACGGGCCAGGTGGGGGTGCGCGGTTCGACGTTGACGGTCTGCCCGTAGCAAGTCGCGGGCAGTGATCTGCTCCTGAATGGGGCGCCCTGCGGGGCGCCCCATTCGCTTTCCAAGCCCCACCCACTGCTAGCCCCACGGTGGCCGCAAGCTTGTTGGTGCGGCGGGGTAGGGTCGGGGGATGGTTCGGGGGCGGGGGCGGCGTCGGGGAGCCGGTCTTCGGGCTGGGACCGAGGTCCGAGCAGCGGGCGC
>JALOKP010000130.1 GCA_025456425.1 Acidobacteriota bacterium
CGCGCGGGCGCCGTTCGGTAAGGAGGATCGGCCTTGAGCAAGAGCTCCCTGTTCTTCGACAAGGCGAAGACGATCAACGACTTCACCGCGATCCGGATCAGCCTGGCTTCGCCCGAGAAGATCCGCTCGTGGTCGTACGGCGAGGTCACCAAGCCGGAGACGATCAATTACCGGACCTTCAAGCCGGAGCGGGACGGGCTGTTCTGCGCCCGGATCTTCGGCCCGGTGACCGACTGGGAGTGCCTCTGCGGCAAGTTCAAGCGGATGAAGCACCGTGGCGTCGTCTGCGACAAGTGCGGCGTCGAGGTCACTCAGTCCAAGGTCCGGCGCGAGCGGATGGGCCACATCGAGCTGGCCTCGCCGGTCTCACACGTCTGGTTCTTCCACCAGCTGCCCAGCCGGATCGGGCACCTGCTGGACATCAGCAAGCGCGACCTCGAGCGCGTGCTGTACTTCGAGGCCTACGTGGTGGTCGATCCCCGCGACGTGGCCGAGCTGCAGGTCGGGCAGCTGCTCACGGAGGAGGAACACCGCGACCTGCGCGAGCGGCACGGCGCAGGTTCCTTCGACGCGCAGATGGGCGCCGAGGCGATCAAGGCGCTGCTGGCGCAGGTCGACATCGAGCCGCTGGCGGTCGAGCTGCGGATCCAGATGCGCAGCGAGACCTCGCTTCAGAAGCGGCAGAAGCTCGCCAAGCGCCTCAAGGTCGTCGATGCCTTCCGCCGCTCGGGCAACCGCCCGGAGTGGATGATCCTCGACGTCATTCCGGTCATCCCGCCCGAGCTGCGCCCGCTGGTGCCGCTCGAGGGCGGCCGCTTCGCCACCTCCGACCTGAACGACCTCTACCGCCGGGTGATCAACCGCAACAACCGGCTGTCGAAGCTGAAGGACCTGCGCGCGCCCGACGTGATCGTCCGCAACGAGAAGCGGATGCTGCAGGAGGCAGTCGATGCGCTGATGGACAACGGCCGCCGTGGCCGCGTCCTGCGCAGCACGCACAACCGCCCGCTCAAGTCGCTGTCCGACGCGTTGAAAGGGAAGCAGGGCCGCTTCCGCCAGAACCTGCTGGGCAAGCGCGTCGATTACTCCGGCCGTTCGGTCATCGTGGTCGGCCCGGAGCTGAAGCTGCACCAGTGCGGCCTCCCCAAGAAGATGGCCCTCGAGCTGTTCAAGCCCTTCATCTACAACAAGCTGGAAGAGCGCGGCATGGTCTCGACGATCAAGGCCGCCAAGGAGATGGTGGAGCTGGAGCGGCCGGAGGTCTGGGACATCCTCGAGGAGGTGATCAAGGACCACCCGGTGCTGCTCAACCGCGCGCCCACGCTGCACCGGCTGGGGATCCAGGCCTTCGAACCGCAGCTGGTGGAAGGCAAGGCGATCCGGATCCACCCGCTGGTCTGCACCGCCTTCAACGCCGACTTCGACGGCGACCAGATGGCGGTCCACGTCCCGCTGTCGATCCGCGCCCAGGCCGAAGCGCACATCCTGATGATGTCGACGCGGAACGTGCTGAAGCCGGCCAACGGCAAGCCGATCACCGTGCCCAGCCAGGACATGGTGCTCGGGATCTACTACCTGACCAAGGCCAAGCGCGGCGCGCCGGGCGAGGGGCGGCTGTTCTCGTCGCTGGACGAAGTGCTGCTGGCCTACGAGAACGGCTTCGTCGGGACCCTGACGCCGATCAAGGTGCGCTTCACCGGCCCGCTGATGGACCTGACCACCCTCTACGACGACCAGGACGTCCACTCCGCACCCGTGCAGGAGATCCGGGACGGGATCATCGACACCACCGTCGGCCGCGTGATCTTCAACCGCGCGCTGCCGGAGGAGTTGCCGTTCATCAACGCCCTGCTCAAGAAGAAGGGCCTGCAGGAGCTGGTCAACTTCACCTGGCTGCGCTACGGCAACGACGTGACGGTCCAGATGGTCGACAGCCTGAAGGACCTCGGCTTCCACTATGCGACCCGGGCCGGGATCTCGATCGGCATCGACGACATGGTGATCCCCGAGCAGAAGGACAAGCTGGTCGAAGATGCCCGGCGCCAGCAGATCGAGGTCGAGCAGCAGTATCGCGACGGCGCGATCACCAACGGCGAGCGCTACAACAAGGTGGTCGCGATCTGGTCGGACGTCACGGACCGCGTCGCGGAGGCGATGTTCAAGCAGATGCGCTCGATCGACGACGACCCGTCGGCCGAGTTCAACTCGGTCTACATCATGGCCGATTCGGGCGCGAGAGGCAGCAAGCAGCAGATGCGCCAGCTGGCCGGAATGCGCGGTCTGATGGCGAAGCCCTCGGGAGAGATCATCGAGACGCCGATCACCGCCAACTTCCGTGAGGGGCTGACGGTGGCGCAGTACTTCATCTCGACCCACGGCGCCCGCAAGGGCCTGGCCGACACCGCGCTCAAGACGGCGGATTCGGGTTACCTGACGCGGCGCCTGGTCGATGTCGCGCAGGACGTGATCATCTTCGAGCAGGACTGCGGGTCGCCCGACGGGATCGAGGCCCGCGCGATCGTCGAGGGCGGGGAGGTCATCGAGTCGCTGCGCGACCGGATCATCGGGCGCGTTGCGCACGAGGACATCTACGACCCGACGAGCGGCGAGCTGCTCGCCTCCAAGAACGACGAGATCACCGAGGAGCTGGCCAGCCAGGTCCAGCTCGCAGGGATCGAGAAGGTCCGGATCCGCTCGGTCCTGACCTGCGAGACGCCGCGCGGGGTCTGCCGGATGTGCTACGGGCGGGACCTCTCCAACGGCCGGATCGTCGAGATCGGGCAGGCGGTCGGGGTGCTCGCGGCGGAGTCGATCGGCGAGCCCGGCACGCAGCTGACGATGCGCACGTTCCACATCGGCGGCACGGCGAGCCAGGTGCACGAGCAGTCCTCGGCCGAAGCCAAGAACGCAGGTCGCGTCAAGTACCTGCACGTCTCGACGGTCGAGAACCGCAACTCCGACAATGTCGTGATGAACCGGCAGGGGAACCTGGTGATCGTCGACCGCAAGGAGCGCGAGCTGGAACGCCACGCCGTGGCGTACGGCGCGGTGCTCAAGGTCAAGGACGGCGAGGAGGTCGTGCCCGGGACGCGCCTGATGGAGTGGGACCCCTTCACCTTCGCGATCCTGACGGAGGAGTCCGGACAGGTGCAGATGCAGGACGTGATCGAGGGCGAGACCGTCCGCGAGGAGCAGGACGAAGTCACCGGCCTGGTCCAGAAGAAGATCATGTCCTCGCCGGACGAGACCAAGGTCCCGAAGATCGTGATCCGCAAGGACAAGCACAAGGTCAAGGAGTACGCCCTGCCGGTCAAGGCGCTGCTGATGGTCGAGGACGGCGTGGACGTCCGCGCCGGCGACGTGCTGGCCAAGATCCCGCGCGAAACGACCAAGACCAAGGACATCACGGGCGGCCTGCCGCGCGTCGTCGAGCTGTTCGAGGCGCGCGAGCCGAAGGAGCCGGCGGTGATCTCCGAGATCGACGGGCTGGTCGAGTACGGCCCGATCGAGAAGGGCAGCCGGACGGTCTTCGTCCGCAGCGTCGACGCCGAGCGCCGTGAGTACAAGATCCCGAAAGGGAAGCACGTCGCGGTGCGCGAGAACGAGGACGTCCGGGCCGGCGACGCGCTGATGGACGGGCCGAAGAACCCGCACGACATCCTGTCGGTGCTGGGCGAGCGCGCGCTGCAGGACTACCTGGTCAACGAGATCCAGGAGGTCTATCGGCTGCAGGGCGTCGACATCAACGACAAGCACATCGAGGTGATCGTCCGGCAGATGATGCGCTGGGTTCAGATCGAAGAGGTCGGTGACACCGAGTTCGTGCTGGACGAGAAGGTCGACCGCTTCCGGTTCCGCGAGGAGAACGAGCGGGTGATGTCGGAGGGCGGGCAGCCGGCGATGGGCCGACCGCTGCTGCTGGGGATCACCAAGGCCTCGCTCTCGACCGACTCGTTCGTTTCGGCCGCGAGCTTCCAGGAGACGACCCGCGTGCTGACCGAGGCGGCGATCTCCGGCAAGATCGACGGCCTGCGCGGACTCAAGGAGAACGTGATCATGGGCCGCCTGATCCCGGCCGGGACCGGCGCCGAGGACTACCGCCTCGTCGACCTCCCGACGCCGGAGCAGCCGGCCGAGGAGCCCGAGGAGGAGTTCTTCGGGATGGAGACCGGAACGGACGAGGCGGCGCTGGCGCAGCTCCTGGCTTCCGGCCTCGCCGGGCTGCCAGAGCCGGGCCGCGGGTCCAAGAGCTGACCCGGACAGCGGTCCTTTGAGTCGTCGGGCCGCCCCTCGGGGCGGCCCTTTGTTTTCCGGGGGGGTTCCAACCCCGGCCGGGGCTGAGCCGTAGTGATGGTGGAAGGCCGCCAGGGAGATGCGATGGGCGAGTGGAGCGACCCCGCCGTGGCCGAGGCCTACCGGCGTCACGCTCCCCGGCTCCTGGGAACGGCGCTCCGCCTGCTGCGGCAGCGCGAGGACGCGGAGGACACGGTGCAGGAGGCATTCATCGCGCTGGTCCGGCACGCCCCGGCGATCGACGCCGAGGGGGCCGGCGCGTGGCTGCACCGGGTCGTGGTCAATGGCGCGCTCGACCGCCTGCGCTCCCGCCGCCGCTGGCGGACGGAGGAGCCGGACGAGGCCGCGCTGGCCGCTCCCGCCGGCACGATGCCCGACCCCCGGGCGCTCGACCTGGCGCGTGCGGTCGCCAGGCTGCCCGAGCGGGCGCGGCTCGTCTTCCTGCTCCACGACGTCGAGGGGCTGCTGCACGAAGAGGTTGGCGCGGCGCTGGGGATCGATTCCGGGACGAGCAAGTCGCAACTGGCGCGGGCCCGCGCCCTGCTGCGCGTCGCACTGGAGGGCCGGCCGTGACCTGCGACGGCCTGGATCTGCTGCTCGTCTCCGACGACCCGGGAGACCGGGCCGCGGCCGCGGCGCACGCCGTGCGGTGCGCCGCATGCGCCGCGCGCCTGCGGTTCGAGGAAAGCCTCGCGTCCCGCGCTGCGGCGTGGCGCGAAGCGGGCGAGATCCCCGCGGCGGGGTACGAGGAGCGGGTGCTGGCGGCGGCGCGCGCCGCGCGGTCCCCGGCCGCGCGCGGCCGGGCGGACCGCCCCGCCGCGGGATCGCGCTTCGCCCGCCGCGCGGCGCGCCGTCCGTCGGGGCTGCGGGTCGGGTGGGCGGCGCTGGCCGCCGCCGCCGCCTTCGGCGGCGCGATGCTGGGGCTTTCGTTTCGGGGTCCGGCGCCGGGAACGGCGACCGGCGGCCGGGGCCTGATCGTTGCCGACGCGCTCGAGGCCGCGGAGCGGGCCGAGCAAGAGCACGCCGCAGCGATCGCGCAGCTCGTCGCTGCCGCCGAGCCCGTGCTCGCACGCTCCTCCGACCCGGCGACGGCGCCGCGAGACGCGGCCCTGCTGCTGGCCTACCGCGACCGGCTGCGCGCGCTCGACCGGACGATCGGCGAGATCCAGGGGCACCTGGCGCGCAACGCCGGCAACCCGACCGCGCGCGCGCTGCTGCTGGCGGCCTACACCGAGAAGACCGACGTGCTGCGCGAGCTCCTTGCGCTGGGCGCGGGGCTCGAGAGAGGAACATCATGAGGATCGACCGGACCCGTTCCCGACTGCCGCATCTCGGCGCCGCGTTGGCGCTCGCCGCGCTCGCGGCGGGCTCCCCGCTGGCGCAGACCGCCCCGCCGGCCCCGCCTCGCCCGGTCCCCGCCGTGCCGGCCGTTCCGCCCGCGCCGCCGGCCCCGCCCGCGGCGGAGCGTCCGGCCCTCGGCGCCGGAGCCGAGCGGCTGGTGGCCGAGGCCTCCGCCCCGTGGCAGCAGCGCACGGTGGCGATCGCCGCGCAGGCGGCGGAGATCGCGGTCCAGGGCGGGTCCGGCGATCAGGTCCGCGCGACCGGCACGCTGGAGTTCCAGTCGAGCGACGCCGACTGGACCGCTGCGGTGCGGCGGCAGTTCCGGATCGACGTTCGGGAGTCGGCGGGGGAGATCCGGCTCGAGCCCAGCCTGCCGGAGCCACCCCGCTCCTGGTTTGGCCGCTCCCGCGGCTCGTATGCGATCCGGCTGACCGTGACGGTCCCCAGGGGGGCGGTCCTGCGCGTCGAGTCGTCCTTCGGTGACGTCGTGGTGCGGGACACGGGTGGGGCGGTCCGGCTGGCCCTGTCGTCGGGCGACGGCGAAGTGCGCGGAGCGGCCGGCCCGGTCGAACTGCAGAGCAGCTTCGGCGACCTGACGGTGGCCGACGTCGTCGGCGCGCTGCGCGTCCAGGCCAGCAGCGGCAACATCAACGCGGCCCGGGTTCGCGGCGCGGTCGACATCGACGCGAGCTACGGCGACATCCGGCTCTCCGACCTCGGTGCCGGTCTGCGACTTGCCGCGGGGAGCGGGGAAGTGACGGTCCAGCGGGTGGCCGGGCCGGTCGACGCGTCGGTGCAGTACGGCGATACCGAGCTGTCGGGGGTAGGCGGCGGGCTGCGCTTCAACGGATCGTCGGGGAGCCTCTCGCTGAGCCAGGTCCAGGGGCCGGCCGAGATCCGCAACACCTACGGGGAGGTCGAGATCGCGGGGGCCGGGGGAGAGGTCAAGGTCGTCTCGGGGTCAGGCGGGGTCGCGGTCCGCGACGCCCGCGCCGGAGTCCGGATCGAATCGAACTACGGCGACGTCGAGATCGAGCGCTCCGGCGGCCCGGTCGTCGTCCAGGCCGGCTCGGGCGGCGTGACGGTGACGGCGGCCGCGGGGAGCGTCGAGGTCCGCGCGACTCACAGCCCGGTCCGGATCGGACGGGCCGGGGGGGCGGTGACGGTGATCAGCGCGAGCGGCCCGATCGACCTCACCGAGATCGCCGGTCCGCTGAAGGTCGACGCTTCGGGCGGGCCGGTCAGCGTCCAGGGGCTCCGCGGGGGGAGCGAGATCCGCTCGACCGGGGGCCCGGTCGAGCTGGGCGGGTTCGCGGGCGGCGCGCTGAGTGCCAGCCACAAGGTCTCCTCCGGCTCGGGGGAGGTGGAGATCGCGTGGCCGGCCGAGGCGGGGGTCGTCTGGAAGCTCGAGTCGTTCGGCGGGGGCGTCACCGTCCTCCGGCCCGGTCAGGCCCCGCTCGAGGGGGCGACCCAGGGGGCGCGGGTGTTCCTGGACGGCCGGTGGAAGGACGGGGGCGGGAAGGTCGAAGTCGCCGCGCGCGGCGCCGACGTAGCCCTCGAACTCCGCTGACCGGAGGTCAATTCGGGAGGGGAGGCCGGCCCGCCAGCCCGCCGTCTCGATCTCCTCTTGACATTGCCGGTCTTTCCCTCTAGCATCCGCGCTTTGTGTCGCCCCGTTCCCTTGCGGACGGGGCGAATCCGGCGACGAACGGCTGGGCCCGGCGCGCACCTCGGTGCGTTCCCTCCGGTCCAGTACGCGTCGGAGAAGAGAGTCCGGCCCGCAGCCGACCCTCGAGACGGGGCCCCACCGAAAGCCCCGTGTGAGGAGCTGCACCGAGCGGCCGGCTCGACGGCCAGGAACCGGGGCCGCGTGCCCCGGCGGGTCGTGGAACGCGGGAACAGAACCCTGCCGCCCGTACGCGACACGACGCGTGGTGCGTCCGTGCGCGGAACCCGGCAGGCGATGGAGACGGGACAGGTGCCCACGATCAGCCAGCTCGTCCGCAAGGCGCGAAAGGCGGTCAAGACCAAGACCAGCAGCCCCGCGCTGCAGTCGTCGCCGCAGCGCCGCGGCGTGTGCACGCGCGTGTACACGACGACGCCCAAGAAGCCGAACTCGGCGCTGCGCAAAGTGGCGCGCGTGCGGCTCACGAACGGGATCGAGGTCACCGCCTACATTCCGGGCGTCGGGCACAACCTGCAGGAGCACTCGATCGTCCTGATCCGCGGGGGCCGCGTGAAGGACCTGCCCGGCGTCCGCTACCACATCATCCGTGGAACGCTCGACACGGCCGGGGTGGACGGCCGTCGCCAGGGTCGTTCCAAGTACGGCGCCAAGCGCCCGAAGAGCTGACGGGAGACGTCGCGATGCCGAGACGTCGTGAAGTTCCAGAGAGGCCGTCCCCGCCCGACCCGATCTACGGGTCGCCGGTGGTGACGAAGTTCATCAACTCGATCATGAAGGACGGCAAGCGGACGACCGCCGAGCGGATCTTCTACGAGGCCATGGAGAAGATCCAGCTGAAGACGAGCGACGACCCGATGAAGGTCTTCCGCCGGGCGATCGACAACGTCAAGCCGGTGATGGAGGTCAAGTCGCGCCGCGTCGGCGGGTCCAACTACCAGGTCCCGATCGAGGTCGCGCCCAAGCGCCGCACCTCGCTGGCCTTCCGCTGGATCCTCCAGTACGCCAAGGCCCGGCCGGAGCGGACGATGATCGACAAGCTGGCGGCCGAGCTGATGGACGCGGCGGCCGAGCGTGGCGGCGCGATCAAGAAGCGCGAAGACGTCCACAAGATGGCCGAGGCGAACAAGGCGTTCGCCCACTACCGCTGGTGACATGACGCGGACGGCCCAGGCCGTCCCCCCGCCGGCCGCACCCGGCGCGTAACGGAGGCAGAGCGATGGCCAAGGAGAAGTTCGAGCGCACGAAGCCGCACGTGAACGTGGGCACGATCGGTCACGTGGATCATGGGAAGACGACGCTGACGTCGGCGAT
>JALOKP010000031.1 GCA_025456425.1 Acidobacteriota bacterium
GCGGCCTACCTGGTGACGGCGACGCACGTCGTGAAGGACGCCGCCGGCGAGGTCGTCGAGATCCACGCCCAGTACGATCCCGCGACGCGCGGCGGGACGGCACCCGACGGGCGCTCGCCGCGCGGGACGCTGCACTGGGTGTCTGCCGCGCACGCGCTGGAGGCCGAGGTGCGGATCTACGACCACCTCTTCGGCAAGCCCTTCCCGGGCGACGAGAGCGGCGACTTCCTGGCCGACATCAACCCCGGCTCGCTGCAGGCCCTCTCCGGCTGCAAGGTCGAGCCGAGCGTGGCGGGGGCGCCGGTCGAGGCGTTCTTCCAGTTCGAGCGGCAGGGGTACTTCTGCGTCGATCCGGACTCGCGGGACGGGAAGCTCGTGTTCAACCGGTCGGTGTCGCTGCGCGACAGTTGGGCGAAGATCGAGAAGAAGCTGGGGGGGTGAGGCCTCAGCCGGCGACGACCCGGAACCCCTCGCGGGACGCCGCCAGCGCCAGCCGGTCGTCCAGGCACACGAACGCGAGCGTCGCCGGCCGGCGCTCAGCCGCCACGAACGCCGCCGCCAGCTGCAGCGCGTCGGCCGCCCGCAGGTCGTGCACGCGCAGGAAGCGCACGGCCGCCTCGCGGATCTCGTCCAGCGGCTGGATCTCGTGCCACGCGGCCGACAGCGCCGCGAGCCGCTCGAACGCCACCCCCGCCGCCGCGACGGCCAGGTCGCCGTCGCGTTCGAGCCGCGCGATCGCGGAGGCGCACTCGACCGCCGAGCCCCACCAGGTCAGCACGCCCGCGTCCTTGCGGTAGGAGTCGAGCAGCGAGGCCGTCGCGGGCTCTTCCACCAGCAGCGGGACCAGCGCGGACGCATCCCAGTACCTCACCGCCCCTCCCTGCGCTCCGCGGCGAGCGCGCGGCTGGCCGACGTCCCGGCCCGGGGACGCGGCGGGCGCGTCGCCAGCAGGGCACGCGGAACGGGCGCCGTGGCGCGCCGCACCGCGGCGTCGCGCTCGAGGCGCGCGAGCCGGCCGTCGGCGTCGTCCTCCGCTGCGCCTACGATCGAGGCGAGCCGGGCCACCGGGCGGCCGCGGTCCAGGATCAGGATCGTCTCGCCGCGTCGCACGCGATCCAGCAGCGCGCTGAGCTGGTTCTTCGTCTCGGTAATCGTGGCCGTTTTCATAAGGCTATTATAGCCTTTTTATTTAGCCTATTCAAGCCTGTTTATGGCGCCCGGGGCCGCCCCCGCCGGGGCGGGCCGGCGACCCCGGGCCCTCCGAACGCCCCCCCCTACGGGCACGGGATCGCCGCGTCGAGCGCGTCGCGCGGATCGGGAAGCAGCGACGAGTCGCCGTAGCTTCCGGCCCCGCAGCTATTGCGCGCGCGGATCAGGCGGAAGACGCCCTCGCCGGCCGCCGGGTCGGCGCTGCTGTCGTCCCAGGGCGTGTCGCCCAGGCCGGCCGCCAGGCAAGTCGCGTCGCCGTAGCCTCCGGTCGCGAGCAGGTCGCCGAGCCGGCCGGACGCGATGTCGTAGACGGTGCCGGGTCCGGCGGCGGCGTCCTGCGAGGTCCACGACAGGCGCGTCGCACCCTCAGCCGGCTGCAGCAGGACGCCGAAGACGACGGCCGGGACGGAAACGACCCCCGCGTCCTCGTCGTTGCAGTCGGCGCCGGCCGCGGCACCGTCGCGGTCGAGGTCGCCGAGGTCCCACGCGTTGAACAGCGGCGTGACCGACCAGCTGCCGCGCTGGCCGACCCAGCCGAAGTAGGCGACGCCGGGGGCCGCGGTGAGGCCGCGGCCGAGGGCGAAGTACGTGTTCGCGAAGGCGCCCTGGGGCGTGTCGCGGTGCACGCGGCGGATGCCGCCCCAGCTCGCGCCGTAGTCGGAGGAGTGACGCGCGACGACCGAGACCGCCCCGGCACCGAGGTCCAGCCACGCGGCCCAGACATTGCCGGCGCCGTCGGCCGTGACGCTCGCGATGTACGACCCCCAGGTCCACGCCGGCGGAGAGGAGTTCAGCCGCTCGTAGCTCGGAAACGTCGCGCCGCCGTCGGTCGAGCGGGCCGCGTAGACCTCCGGGCCTCGCGTGTTGTCCCACACGACCACCGCAACCGTCGGTGAGGCGAACGTCACGCGCGGGTAGTCGTTGTTTCCCGTGGCTGGCCCGGCAACCGCGACGTCGCCGAGCCAGCTCGTTCCGGTGAACCGGTTGGCACGGATCGCCCCGCGGTTGTCGCCGCTGCGGAAGTCGGACCAGACGACGACGGCTCCACCGGCCCCATCGCATGCGACGGCGTGGTCGTCGCTGACGGACGCCGCCGACTCCGGGCGCACCTGGACCCTCGGGGCCCAGGAAACTCCGGCGTCACTGCTCGTCACCGCCCAGACGCTCGTGTTCGAGGAGCCGAGCTTCGGAGCCTCGTAGGCGATCACGACGGTATCTCCGCGCACGCAGGCCTGGGAGTTCCCCACGCTGCTCGTTCGCGAGTCCTGGTCGACGGCGTTGGTCGTGAAGCTCGCGCCGTAGTCCGTCGAGCGAGCCAGGAAGACGTCGATCTCGTTGGTCCAGGTGACGAGCACGCGGCCTCCCGCGCCGGCGAAGACCTGTGGCGTGGGAGCCCGGTCCCAATGCGTGTAGTAACCTGGTCCGGAGTTCTCCATCGACGAGTCCAGAACCAGATCCGAGGCCTGCCAGGTCGCGCCGAAGTCCGACGAGCGGTTGAAGCGCACTTCCCGGATGCCGAAACCGGACGCGGGAGCCCCGGTGTTGATCTCGTACACCAGGTAGACATGTCCTCCCGGCTCGGCGGCGATCACCGCGAAGAAGGCCATCATCGTCCCTGGAGCAAACCCGCCGACGCGCACCGGCGTGCCGAACGAATGCCCGCCGTCGTGGCTCGTCGCGACGAACACGTCGGTGAAAGCCCCGTTGACGAAGGCCGAGAAGGCGGCGTACACGCGGCCGGCACCGTCTGTCGCGACCGCGACATCGTTCAGGCCACTCGGGCTCTGCTGCGCGGGATCGGCATCGATCCGCGCGTCGGCGCCGAAGGCGAGCGGGTTGGCCGCGGAGCGATTGCGGTACAGGTTGAGCGACCGGGGATCGTCGCGGGCGTCGCGGTAGACGAGCACGACGTCATCGATCGACACCGCCGCGATCGCGCCCAGCGAGCTCTGGGCGGCACCGGCGGACCCCCCATCCACCCGCTGCTCGGCCGCCCACGTGGCTCCGTCCGTCGAGTTGCGGGCGTAGACGTCGCTGCGCTGCACCAGCCCGTCATCGTCGCGGACGTCGTTCCAGGCCAGCACCCACACCCCCGCAGAGGTCCGGGTCAGCGCAATGGTCGCCGTGCAGGCCAGCGTGCCCGGCCCGACGGCCGTACTGGTGTGGGTCACCGTCGTGCCGAAGGTCTGCCCCTCGTTCGTCGACCGCTTCGACTTGACGCTCCCGTTCATACCAGTCCCTTCGAGCCAGTACAGCTGCACACCCGTGGCCGAGGTCGGAGCGAGATAGGGGCCGACTGGCGTCGAGGGCGAGGGGCAGAGTTCGGTGACTGTCGCGGTGTACGACTGCCCCTGGTTGGTCGATCGATGCACCTTGACGTAGAACGGGTGCCAGTACGAGATCAGGACATAGCCGCTGCTCGTGACCGCGATGTCGGGGTTCACGGTACCGGTCGCCGTCCCACTGATGTTCTGTTCCGCCTGGAAGGTGACGCCGCCGTCGAGCGACCGGGCGGTCCAGATCGACTCGGCCCCCCAGGTCTCGGGGGTTCGGTTCTGCGAGTAGGCGACGAACAGCCGGCCTCCCGCATCGAACGCGAGACGTTCCCCGCCGGCCCACCAGGTATTCGCCGGCACCCCCGCGTCGACCCGCACCGCCGCGCTCCACGAGCCTCCGCCGTCCGCGCTGGACCTCACGTACGGATCGCCGGTGTCGCCGCCGCGGTAGATCACCGCGACGCGCTCCCCCGACCCGGCCGCGATCCGCGCACTCCGGACGCCGTGGCTGGCGTCGCCCGCCGTGACGAGGACCGTCGGTTCGCTCCAGGTGAGCCCCATGTCGTCGCTGCGCGTGAAGCGCAGTCCGGCGTTGCCGCCGGGGTCCGGGACGGTGAAGGCGACGTAGAGCCGCCCCGCCGAGGACAGCACCGCGTGCCAGGACAGGACCGGCAGGCCGTTTGGCGGCCCCGTGACCAGGACCTCCAATCCGAAGGTCGCTCCCGCGTTGGACGAGGTCTGCGCCAGGAGGCTCCAGCCCTCGACGTAGAGCGTGCAGGCCCGTCCGTCGGTCAGACCGAAGACGAGCGGCGCCTGGTCGTCCGCCGGGACCTTCGGCAGCGGCGCCAGGAGATCGATCTCCGGCGCCGGGAGGTCGGTGAACGTGATGGCGTCGGGCGCCTGGCCGACTGCCGGCACGGCCGACACGAGACACACGACGAGCGACAGAGCAACGCGACGTGCAGACATGACGCTCCCCCTTCCCCGGACTTCGGGAAGGCAGGAGTTTCAGGACCCCCCCAAGGCTCCCGCTCTCCCCCGGCGCGGGCAGGACCGCCGCGCCCGAATACTTGCGTGCGAGCGTACCACCGAGGCGACGGGGTGGCGTCGCGCCACGGGGGGTTTCGCGAGTGCTCCTGCTCTCCGCTCTCCTCGCTACGGTCGCCGATCGCGAGTAATCGAGAGGCATTCCGGGTACCTTCGAGAGGCTGCTTGTGCCAAGCCGTGCGTAGTGGTAGCAAGTGGCCGTAAGAAGCCCGCGGTGGTCGTCGTCAGGCTCAGGGGGTGCCGTGATGCGATCCGTTCCGTCGATGCCTTCGTCCCGAGTTCCCATACGAACTCGCACGTGGTCGTTGGTTGTTCTCTTCAGCGTCCTTCTGCTGTGTTGCCCGGCGTCGCTCGCCCAGGACACCGGCGGCAGCCTGCAGGGTCGGGTCGAGGCGCCGGATGGCACGCCCGTCGCGGCAGCGGAGGTGACCGTCGAGGGGCCAGCGCTGCAAGCCCCGCGCCGGACCACGACCGGCTCGTCCGGCGAATTCCACCTCGCAGCGCTGCCGCTGGGCAGGTACACCGTCCGGATCGCGTACCCGAGCTATCGGCCCGTCGCCTTCCAGGACGTTCCCGTGCGCCTCGGGCGGACCACGGGCCTGCCCATGGTCACTCTCGCGGCGATCGGCGAGGTCGCCGAGGAGATCGTGGTCGTGGGTCAGGCCCCGCGGATCGATCCCGTCTCGACGACCGGCGGGGGCACGCTCTCCGCGCGGTACTTCGACGGGATCCCGCTCAGCCGGGACTACCAGAGCATCGCGGCCCTGCTGCCGAGCGTGAACGTCAGCTACCTGGGCGACGGCTTCAACATCAACGGCGGGACCGGCTTCGAGAACCGCTATTTCGTCGACGGGATCGAGGTCACCGACCCGTACCGCGCGGCGAGCGGCATCAACCTGCCGTACGACGTGATCCAGGCGGTCGAGGTCAGGACGGGCGGGTACGAGGCCGAGTACCGATCCTCGCTGGGCGGAACGGTGAACGTCGTGACCCCTCCGGGTGGGGACACTCTGGCCGGAAGCGCCTTCGTCTACTGGGCGGGGCACCAGATCTCGGGTGAATCGCGCACGGGGAAGACGCAACTCGAGACCGAGAACTACACGCAGTACGACGCCGGAGTCAGCCTGGGCGGGCCGATCGTCGGCGACGCGCTGCGGTTCTTCCTGGCCTACAACCCGCTCGTCCAGAGCGCGGACGTCGAGATCCCCGGCCAGGGCTTCTACCCCGACGACTCGGTCGCACACCGGTTCGCGGGCAATCTGAGCTGGCAGGTGAACGCCGGCAACAACCTGGTTCTGTCCGTGGTGGGCGACCCGACGCGACGGGACGCGGTGGGAGACACCTTCGCCCCCGTCGGGGGGACGCCGGTAACGTTCGCGAACCCGGACCCCTTCCTGAGGGAGATCGACTACAGCTCGATCGGCGCCGCCATCCGCGGGACGCACGCCCTGGGCGCCCGGACACTGCTGGAAACGTCGATCGCCGGCCTTTGGCGCACCGACAGGAACCTTCCCGCGACCGAGCGGGGCCACGCGGAGAGTCTCTTCATCGACGCGCCGACCGGGACCTTCTCGGGCGGGTCGGGGTTCGACATCGACAACGAGACGACGCAGTTCACGCTGGGTGTGAAGGCGACCTGGGCGCTTGCCCGCCACACCCTCAAGGCCGGAGCGGAGTACCGGGACACGGAACTGCAGAACAGCTGGGAGAGCGCGTTCCTCACGCGCTTCAGCGATACCTCGTACAATCTGATCACGATCCACCTCGGCGGCACGGTCCACAACCGCGTTCCCTCGCTCTTCGTCCAGGATTCGTGGCGCATCGGATCGCGCGTCACCCTGAATTACGGACTGCGCTGGGACGGCCTCCAACTCGTGGCGTCGAACGGCCAGGTGGCGCAGACGATCACGAACCAGTACCAGCCCCGGATCGGCATCGTCTACGAGCCGGGAACGCCCGGGACCCAGCGGATCTATGGTTCGGCCGGACGGTTCGTCCAGGATCTCGCTCCGGTCGCCACGGTGGCTTACTACAGCGAGGATTTCTCCCAGAAGTTCTGCAACTACGACCATGACCCCCGGATCGATCCGTCGGGATGTGACGGGTTCGAGTTGACCGGGGCGATCCAGCCCGAAATCAACGGCCTGCGCGGCCAGTACTACGACGAGTACACGCTGGGATACGAGCGCCTGCTTGGCGCTCAGCACCGAGGCCAGGTCCGCGCGGTCTACCGCACCCTGCGCTCGATCCTCGAGGACGGGCTGGTCACGGCCGACCAGGCCTTCGTGTTCGGCAACCCCGGCCGGGGTGCGCTGGAGGCCGATTACCCAGATCCCGTCCGGACCTACAAGGCGCTCGAGCTGAGCGTCGAGCGGCGCGCCGCGAAGCTCAACTGGCTCGCCTCCTACACCTGGTCCGAGAACTGGGGCAACTACACCGGGATCTTCAGCTCGGACGGCAAGGCGCCCAATCCCAACTGCGCCTTCGCTTTCGACGTCCCGGACATGCTGGTCGACGGCGAGGGGCGCCTTCCGAACGACCGGACGCATGTCTTCAAGGCCTCCGGGTTCTATGCCTTCGACTCGGGCCTGAACGTGGGAGCTTCTCTGCTCTGGGAGAGCGGCGCGCCGCTCAACGAGTTCGGCGGATCCGTGTACGGCCCGCCCTGGTGGACCTTCCTGCAGCCGCGCGGCACGGCCGGCGAGTCGGCGTCGATTTTCGACCTCAGCCTGCGCCTGGACTACACCTTCTTCGCCCGCTCCGACCGCCGCTGGAAGCCGCGGCTGATCCTGGATGTCTACCACCTGTTCAGCGACGAGCGGCCGGTGGACTACGACCAGTTCCACTACTTCAACCAGGACGCCGACGGGAATCAGATCGACCCCAACCCGACCTACGGCGAGCCGATCCGGTACTACCCCCCGACGACGGTGCGGCTCGGGCTGGAGCTGAGCTTCTAGTACGGACTCCACGCCATGGGAGATGGGACCGTGTCGGACACGCTGCGGCACCCATCGCCCTGCGCGGTGACTGCTGTCGCCAGTCGCCTCCGGGCGGTCCTGCTCGCGGCGATTCTCGTTTCGCCGGGAAGTGTGGTCGCCCAGGACACCGGCGGCAGCCTGCAGGGTCGGGTCGAGGCGCCGGATGGGGCGCCGGTCGCAGCGGCGGAGGTCGTCGTCGAGGGGCCGGCGCTGCAGGCCCCGCGGCAGACCAGGACCGGCTCGTCTGGCGAGTTCCAGTTCGCGGCGCTGCCGCTCGGCCGGTACACGGTCCGGATCGCCCACCCGAGTTACCGGCCCGCCACCTTCCAGGATGTCCCCGTGCGCCTCGGGAGAACCACCGGCCTGCCCGCCGTCACCCTCGCGCCGCTCGGCGGCGTCGCCGAGGAGATCGAGGTCGTCGGCCAGGCCCCGCGGATCGATCCCGCCTCGACGGCCGGCGGGGGCACGCTCTCCGCACGGTACTTCGATGGGATCCCCCTCGGCCGCGACTACCAGAGCATCGCGGCCCTGCTGCCGAGCGTGAACGTCAGCTACCTCGGGGACGGCTTCAACATCAACGGCGGGACCGGCTTCGAGAACCGCTACTTCGTGGATGGAATCGAGGTCACCGACCCGTACCGCGCGGCGAGCGGGATCAACCTGCCGTACGACGTGATCCAGGCGGTCGAGGTGAAGACCGGCGGCTACGACGCCGAGTACCGCTCCTCGCTGGGGGGGACGGTCAACGTCGTGACCCCCTTGGGCGGAAACGCGCTGGCCGGGAACGCGTTCGTGTACTGGGCGGGCCACCAGCTCTCGGGCGAGGCCCGGACGGGCATGAAGGAGCTGACGACCGAGAACTACACGCAGTACGACGCGGGGTTCAGCCTCGGCGGGCCGCTCAGCGGCGAGAGAGTGCGCTACTTCCTCGCCTTCAACCCGCTGGTGCAGCGCGCCGACGTCGAGATTCCCGGGCAGGGCTTCTATCCCGACGAATCGACGGCCTACCGCTTCGCGGGGAACCTGAGCTGGCAGATCGACCCGGCCAACAACCTGGTCTTCACGGCGGTCGGCGATCCCACCGAGCGCGACGCGGTGGGCGACGTCTTCGCCGCGCTGGGGATCCCGGTCGCGTTCGAGAACCCGGACCCGTACCTGCGGCGGGTCGAGAGCGGCTCGCTCGGCGCGGCGCTCCGCGGCACCCACGTGCTCGGCCCGCACGTCCTGCTCGAGACCTCGCTGGCCGGGCTGCGGCGGACCGACGAGAACCTCCCCGCGACGGAGCGTGGCGGCGAGGAAGGACTGTTCATCGACGCGCCGACCGGCACCTGGTCAGGCGGGTCGGGGTTCGACATGGACGACGTCACGCGGCAGTGGACGCTGGGCGTCAAGGCGACTTGGGCGCTCGACCGGCACACGCTCAAGGCCGGAGCCGAGTACCGGGACTCGACGGTGCAGATCAACTGGGGAGCGTCGATCCTGACGCGGTTCAGTCCCGACTCCTACAACCTGTACGCACTCGAACTGGCCGGCAAAGTCGAGAACATCGTCCCTTCCCTGTTCGTCCAGGACGCCTGGCGGATCGGCTCGCGCGTCAACCTCAACCTGGGACTGCGCTGGGACGGGCTCTGGATGGTGGGATCCGATGGCCGGGTCGCGCAGACGATCACCAGCCAGTTCCAGCCGCGGCTGGGGATCGTCTACGAGCCGGGCCGGCCGGGGACCCAGAGGATCTACGCCTCGGCCGGGCGGTTCGTCCAGGATCTCGCGCCGTCGGCCACCGCCGCCTACTACGTCGACGACTACACCCAGGCCGTCTGCAACTACGACCACGACCCCCGGGTCGACCCCTCGGGTTGCGACGGGTTCGAACTGGACGGCACCATCCAGCCGGAGATCGACGGCCTGCGCGGCCAGTTCTTCGACGAGGCCACGCTCGGGTACGATTATCTGTTCGGGACGCAGTACCGCGGGCAGGTCCGGGCGATCTACCGCACGCTGCGCTCGATCCTGGAAGACGGGCTGGTCACCGCGACCCAGACCTTCGTCCTCGCCAATCCCGGACGCGGGATCATGGACGCCGACTACCCCGACCCGGTACGAACCTACAAGGCACTCGAGCTGGTCCTCGAGCGCCGCTCCGCGGATTTCAACTGGCTCGCCTCCTACGTCTGGTCGGAGAGCTGGGGCAACTACACGGGGATCTTCAGCTCGGACGGCAAGGCCCCGAATCCCAACACCGCCTACGCGTTCAGCGTCCCCGACCAGGAGATCGACGGGGAGGGGCGGCTCCCCAACGACCGCACCCACCAGTTCAAGGCCTCGGGGTTCTACCTGTTCGACTTCGGGCTGAACGTCGGGGCCTCGATCCTGTGGGAGAGCGGGGCCCCGCTCAACGAACTGGGCGGCTCCGCCTACGGCCGGCCCAACTGGACCTTCCTCCAGCCGCGTGGCACGGCCGGGGAATCCCCCTCGATCTTCGACCTCAGCCTGCGCCTCGACTACACCTTCTTCGCCCGCTCCGACCGCCGCTGGAGGCCGCGGCTGATCCTCGACGTCTACCACCTCTTCAGCGACGAGCGGCCGGTCGACTACGACCAGTTCCACTACTACAACCAGGACGCGGACGGGAACCAGATCGATCCCAACCCGACCTACGGCGAGCCGATCCGGTACTACCCCCCGACGACGGTGCGGCTGGGCCTGGAGCTGAGCTTCTGAGACGCGGACCTTGCCCGGCGCGTCGCCGTCCCCTAGACTATTATCATGAGTGATAAGTATGAAGAAGCCACACCCGTCCTCGGGAGCCAGATCCGCACGCTGCGCCGGGCGGCCGGCCTGACGCTCGAGGGCCTCGCGCGGCGCACCGGGACCAGCGCGCCCACGATCCACCGCTACGAGAGCGGCTGGGACCGCTTCGAACTGGCGACGCTCCGCCGCATCGCTGCGGGGCTCGGCGCCTCGCTCGAGGTGCGCCTCGTCCCGGGGCCTGGCCCGGCCCGGGACGGGCGCCCGTCGCGAGCGGCCCTGCGCCGGCTGCTCGCGCCGCTCTTCTGGGACCGCGACTTGTCCACGGAGGACCTGGAGACGAGCCAGGACTGGGTGCTTGCACGGGTGCTGACCGCCGGCGGCCTCGAGCAGGTGCGGGCCGTGCGCGCCGCGTTCGGTGACCGTGCCATCCTGCGCGCCGTGCGGCGCCGGGACGTGGACGCCCGGACCCGCAACTACTGGCGGCTGATCCTGGGCGGAGCGTGAGCGCGTGCACCCGAAGGTCGTGGGACGAGCGGGCTGGGCGGTCGTGAGCCGGCTGGCGGAGTCCGGCCTGACCGCGGGCTGGACCCTTGCCGGCGGCACGGCGCTCGCGCTCCAGCTGGGGCACCGCATCTCGCACGACCTCGACTTCTTCCGCGCGGAGCCGTTCGACGCGGAGGCGCTGCTGCACCGGCTGGCTGGACTGGGCCGCGTGACCGTCCAGGGCCGCGCCGCGGAGACCCTGCACGTCACGCTCGACCGGCTGCGGCTGAGCTACCTGCGGGCGCAAGCCCCCTTGCTCTTCGCCGGCACCCCCTACCGGGACCTCGTGCTCGCCGATCCCCGCGACATCGCCGTGATGAAGGTGATCGCGATCGGCGGGCGCGGCAGCCGCAAGGACTTCGTCGACCTGTACTTCTACCTGCGCGGCGGCGGGACGCTGCAGGCCGTCTTCGGGATGCTGCAGCGGCGCTTCCCGCGGCTCGACCACAACGAGTACCACCTGCTGCGCTCGCTCGTGTACTTCGACGACGCCGAAACCGAGCCGATGCCGCGCCTGATCCGGCGCGTCGGCTGGCGCGAGGTCAAGGCGGCGATCGTCGCCGAGGTGCGACGGCTGGCCTGAGGCGCGTCACCACTCAGGGACGTCCTTCCAGCCGGGGAACGGATCGAGCGCGAAGCCCCACCCCGTGGCCGACGACGCGTCGGGGACGACGCGCAGGTTCGTCAGGCGATCCAGTGTCGCGAGCAGGCGGTCGCGCGGCACCGTGTGCAGCGGGGGGCGGTCGAGGTCCGGCATCGGCCACAGGAACAGTTCGTTCCCCGCGACCGACGCGATCCAGCGCCCGTCGGGCGAGATCGCGAGCGACTCCACCATGCCGGTGTGGCCGGGAAGCAGGTGCGGGGCCTCGCCCGTCGCGCGGCCGACGCGGACGACGCCGTCGAGGTCGCCGGTGGCGAGGATCCGGCCCGTCGGGTCGAGCGCGGCGACGAAGGGGCGCGGCCCGTGCGAGGAGATCTCGCGCCGGGCGCCGGACGCGAGGTCGAGCAGCTCCAACCGGTCGAACTCGAAGCCGCGCGGGTTGTCGCGGTCGTGGGAGAGCAGGGCCAGCGTACGGCGGTCGGCGGCGAGGTGGCTCCGGGCGCGCGTCCCGGAAGCGATGCACTCGACCGAAGCGGGCCCGTCGAGGCCGACGGGCAGCCGGATCCGGAAGACGCCGCCCGGCCCGGTCTCGTACAGCGTCCCGTCGGCCCCGAAATCGAGCGAGTCGCAGCCGAACCAGCTCGCCGGGACCGCGTCGGCGAGGGAGATCGTCCGGCGCCGGCCGGTCGCCAGGTCCCAGACCGCCAGCACGCGCAGCGCCGGGTCGGCCAGCGGGTCGGCGCCGATCCCTTCCGGGCAGGCCGCGGCGCGGCGGCCTTCGGGATCGATCGCTACTGTGAATGTTCCGGCCCGCCCCTCCCAGCCCGTTTCGAGCTGGCGCGGCGGGCCGCCGGCGATCGGGTAAAGGAAGACACGGCCGTCCGGCTGGGCCTGGTTGGCGTGGGCCCAGGTCCCCACCAGGACTTCCGTGCTGGCGTCGTCGACGGCGATGCTCCACGAGCGGACCCGCGGCGAGAGGTCTCGGAAGCTGCCATCCCGCGGATCGAGCGGCCAGAGCCGGACCGGCTCCTGGATCGCGCAGGAGACCAGCCAGCGGCCGTCGCGAGAGAAGCGCAGGAACCAGGTCCCCGCACCGCGATGGGGCAGGGCGCGCCGCCGCGGCGCCTCCACCGGCCAGAACGAGAAGCGGTTCGCGTTGTTGGTCGCGAGCCAGCGATGGGCCGGATCGAAGGCCCCCATGCAGGTCTGGTTCGTTTCGTAGCGCAGCGTCAGCGGCTGCACGTCCGGCGGGTCGGTGAGGTTCCAGACCGAGAGCCCCAGCATGTCGACCCGCGCCAGCAGCGACCCGTCGGCGCTCGCCGCGAGGAAGTCCGCAGCGTCGGGTCCGCCGAAGGCGCGCGCCGTCGAGGCCGCTCCCTCCCCGAGGGGCCACAGGCGGATCGCACCCGAGCGCTCCATCGAAACGAGCGTGCGTCCGTCGGGCAGAAAGTTCAGTGCCCCGTTGTCCCACGGCTCGGTCTCGAGCCGGCCGACCACGCGGTTGGGCGCGCTGGCAGGAGTGCCCAGCGCCCGGAGGTACAGCGTGCGGTCGCGCTCGTAGGCCAGGCTGCGCCCGTCGGGAGCGAGCCGCTGGACCGCCGGGCCGCCGGCGTCGTAGCGGGCGAGCAAATCCGGCTTTCCGGCGGGAAGCGGCCAGGCGCGGACCAGCGTCCGCAGGCCGCCGGCCGCCTCGCGCGTCGCGGTGATCAGCCTATCGCCGTGGAGCCAGCCGGTCGAGGAAACGCCGCCCAACTCGATCCGGCCGCGCTCGCGCAGGTCGGGCAGCGAGCGCACCACGAGACCCGCACCCCCGCCACCCGTGACGAGCGTGTCGCTCCCCGGGCCGAACGCCAGCAGCGACGCGTTCCCCGGCAGCGCGGCGGGGAGCAGCAGCGGCTCGCTCCCGTCGTCCCGGAACAGCGCGGTGCGGCGGGCGTGGCCGTTGAGCGCGGCGAGCCAGCGGCCGTCGGGACTGAAGAGCGGCGGCTCGAACCAGGTCGAGAACTCGGACCGCTCCAGGCCCTTCACCGACTCCTCGGGCGACAGGATGCGCGCCACGGGGCCGCTCCAGAGCAGCTCCATCACGAACTGCCGCGCGGCCGGCGTGTCGGCCAACTCGAGGCTCTTGCGAACGTAGGCGAGGGCCTTGGTGGAGTCGGTCCCCGTCGCCGTCCGCGCCAGCGCGAGCAGTTCGTTGGCCTGGGCGCGGAGTGCCTCCTGTTCGGCCCGGACCTTGGCGCGCTCGCTCTGCTGGCGCAGCACCGTGACGACCGCGATCACCGCGACCAGTGCCGCGATCAGCGCGCCGACCGCAGTCCACTGCCGCCGCCGGCGGCGCTGGGCGTGGCCGCGCATCGCCTCGGCGAAGGCCTGCTCGGTCGCCGTGAGCGCGCCGGGATAGCGCTCCTGCCAGACCGAGAACTCCTGGTAGGCGGTCCCGGACCAGAGCAGGTCCGCGGCCCGCCCGCGCTCCTCCCAGGTCGACGCCGCCTGGCGGAGCTGGTCGCGCAGCAGCGCCCCCTCGGCGTCCTGGGCCTGCCAGCGCTCGAGCCGCGGCCACTCCGTCAGCAGCGACTCGTGGATGATCTCGACCCGGCGGCGCTTCGCCCCCTCGTTCCGCTCGGCGGCACGCTCGCGGTACTCGGTCAGCAGGCGCGCGTCGATCAGCGCGCGCAGCACGGTCTCGGCCTCGGCGCGGCGCTCGCCGAAGACCGAGAGCAGCTCGTCGTAGTCGCGGACGGCGCGAGTGCCCTGCGCGGTGACCAGGTTGCGGAACAGCTCGCGGACGACCGGCAGGTGCTCCGTGCCGATCCGCTCCACCGTCGCCTCGGCGTGCTGGGCCAGCGCGCCGCCGACGCCGCCGATCCGCGCATAGGCCTCGCGCGTGAGCAGGCCGGAGGCGCGGTCGCGCTCGTCCCACAGCCGCGCGGCGGCGAAGGCCAGCAGCGGCAGCGCGCCCCGCTCGCGGGCCACGGCCTCGATCATCTCGGCGGCCAGGTCCTCGTCCTCGAAGCGGTAGCCGCAGAGCAGCGCCGGCTGGACCACCGCGCGGCGCAGCGCGGCGCCGGTCGGGGGGCGCAGCACCGTCAGGTCCGCGAGGATCGGCTGCAGCGCGGCGTGCTCGTGGCAGCGGACCAGGAAGTCGTCGCGCAGCGAGAGCAGCACGTGGACGTCGGCCTCCACCGCCGCCCGCCCCAGCAGCTCGGCGAAGCGGCGCTGCGTCGCGTCGTCGTTGAGCGTGAACAACTCCTCGAACTGGTCGAGGACCAGCAGCGTCTCGGCGTGGCGCCCGCGCCAGCGCCGGAGGACCGACAGCGCGGCCTCCGGGTCGTCGAGGCGCAGCAGCTCGCGGACCGCGTCCGCGTCGCCGGCGAACTCGTCGGCCAGCGCCTGGGCCAGCGCTGCGAAGGGCCGCGTGCCCGGCGTGGCGACGACGGCGTGCCAGCCGCGGGGCAGCGCGGGCAGCAGCCCGGCGCGCAGGAACGAGCTCTTCCCCGCCCCGGACGGCCCGATCACCGCCAGCAGGTGGGCCTGCCCCAGCTTCTGCCAGAGTGCCTCGACTTCCAGCTCGCGCCCGAAGAAGTACTCGGCGTCGGCTGCGGTGAAGGAGGCGAGGCCGGGGTAGGGCCGGCGCTCGTCGGCACCGGGGACGCGCAGCGCGACCTGCTCCAGCGCCCGCAGCAGCTCGCGCGCCGAGGCCCAGCGCGCCTCGCGCCGCTCGGCCAGCGCGCGCAGCAGCACCGGGCGCCATGGGCCGTCGGGCAGGCGCGGCGGGTCCTCGCGCGCGGCGCGCTGCAGCGCGGCGCGCGACGCCGCCGAGCCGTCGCTGCCGACCATCTCGGCCAGCACCAGCCCGGCCCCGAACAGGTCGGCACGCGCGTCGACCCCCGTCCCGCGGACCTGCTCGGGCGCCATGTAGGCCGGCGTGCCGGCGATCGACAGCGTGCCGTCCTGGGCCTGCGGCCGCGCCAGCCCGAAGTCCATCACCACGACGCGCCCGGCCCGGGTCAGCATCAGGTTCTCGGGCTTGAGGTCGCAGTGGACGAAGCCGGCCTGGTGGATCGCCTCGAGCCCGGCCAGGAACTGCGAGGCGATCTCCATCGCCTCGGGCAGCGGGAGCGGGCCGCGCTCGCGCAGCAGCTCGGCCAGCGTCGCGCCGTCGACGAACTCCATGGTCACGACGTCGTGGCCGTCGAGCTCCACCATGTCGAAGATCCGGCAGACGTTCGGGGAGACGACGTCGCGGGCGGCGCGGACCTCGCGCCGCAGGCGCTCGAGCATCCTGCCGCCGGTCCGCTCGGCGCGCAGCGTCTTCAGCGCGACGACGACCCGCAACTTCAGGTCGAGCGCCTGCCAGACCTCGCCGATCCCGCCCCGGCCGAGCGGGCGGAGGACCTGGTAGCGGCCGCCGAGGACGGCGCCGGGGAGGAAGGCGCCGGGGGGCGCGGGTGGAGCGGCGGGACGGCCGGCCGCAGGTCCGGCGTCCAGCGGGACCCCGGGGTGCAGGGTCGGGAGGGTAAGGCCTACGCCATGGGCGCCCTGCCCGCAGGACGGGCAGGCGCCGGAGGGATCGAGTTCCCCCTGCGAGCACGCGGGGCAGCGCGCCATGCGGGGATCTTACGCCCAGGGACGGGCCGGGATGAACGGGGGCAGGGCCGTTCAGGCGGAGGGGGGCGAGTCGCCGTCTCCCCCGACGATCCAGCGCGTCTCCTCGCGCAGGACACGTGCGAACCGGGTGTTCCCGGCGGAGAGCTTCGCCAGCTCGTCGGGGGTGTAGACGAGCAGGTCGGCGTCGACGGGGAGCGTCTCGAGCGGCCAGTCCCGTGCCCGCTCGATGAACGGCCGCTCCGCGCGGCGGACCACGGCGACCAGGTCGAGGTCCGAACCGACTCCCCAGTCGCCGCGCGCGAAGGAGCCGAAGACCCCCAGCCGCAGCAACTCGGGCCGCAGGCGCCGCTGCTCGTCGGCCCACGCCGCGAGCGCCCGGCCGACCGACGCGCGGTCAGGGTACGTGCGAACGGGCATGGTCGACGACCTGGCGCGCGAGGCGCCGGGCCTCGCCGCTCTGGAGGGGGCCGTACTGCTCGAACGGCGCCCCCTCGGGGTGTCCGTTCGGGTAGCGCGTCGGGATGTAGAAGGCGTCGAGCGACCGGCCGATCTCGATGAGGTCTGCCGGGGCGTCGCGCAGTTCCTCGAGCAGGCGCGCGACCCGGTGCCCCCACGACTCCTGCCCACGCGCGAGATGGACCGCCTTCACCGCCTTCTCGGCGGCCTGCTGGCAGACGAAGCAGGCCCACTCGTGGTGGCCCGCCTGCGCCAGAGACGCCGCGGCTTGCAGGTCCTGTTCGGCCTGCGCCAGCCAATCCCGGGAACGGTCTGCCATTTCGGTCATTATTGCACCCCCATTCCCTTTGCGTGGAGCCTACGCCGCGGTGGGGCGCGACGCCGGGCGGGCGCCGGGCGGCCGTTGCCGGGGCGGGATTGCGGGCGAGACGGTGGTACCCGATTCGAAAGCCTCGCCACGACCTCGCCGCGGCACAGGCGCAACCCGGAGCCACGGATGGGCGGGTCTCGGAAGCTCGGGGTCCGTTTCCATCGTGACAAGGAGAGCGCTCGCGACCCCGAACGCTTGACCCCCGTCCGCGCGAACGCGAAGTCCGCACCGATCCATATCAAGACTCCTTATCGGTCCAATCGAATGCGCGCACCCTCGAACCGAAGCTGCTCCCCCCGCGCCGCCGTTGCCGCGCCGCCTCGTCCAGGCATATGCTTCAACCACTCCGGGGGGAGCGACTCGTCGCACGCGAACCGACCCGAAGCGCCGCATCCAGATCGAACCCCCCGCTTCGGACCCTGGCGTGCAGCGAGCGGATGCGGCCCCGGGGCCGGGGCACGCCGTGGACCTGCGGACACCAGCGCGGCCATTTCCCGACGCAGCCACCACCGCGCACGACCTCCCGCGCCTCGACGTCACGTGGATCGACTCGCAGGGGCGCCGCGCAGCCCTCGAACTGACCGAGCCCGCGGTGATCGGACGCGGCCGGAACTGCCGGCTGCGCGACGCCGGCGACGCCACGCTCTCGCGCCGTCACGCGCAGCTGCTGGTCGCGGACGGCCGCTGGCGGGTCGCCGACTGCGGCAGCCGCAATCGCACCTACCTCAACGGCCGCGAGATCGACGAACCCCAGGCGCTGGCTCCCGGCGACACGATCGCAGCCGGGCACTGCCGCGTGCTCGTCGGCCCGCCGGGGACCGTCCCCTTCATCGAGGTCTCCGAGCCGTCGGGGACCGAGCACACGCTGAAAACACTCGACATCTCCGGCGAGCGCGCCGGGAGCGCCGCGCGCGTGATGATCGAGGCCGCGCGCAGCCTGGCCAGCCACGAGCCGGCCGGGCGGATCCTCGACACGCTGCTCGAGCTGGCCCTGCGCAGCACCGGCGCCGAGCGCGGCCTGGTCGCGTTGCACCTGGGAGACGGCACGCTGTCGCCGCTGGCGTGGAAGGGGCCCGTCGCGGAGGGCGTTCCCCGCCCCAGCCGCTCCGTCCTCGCGCGGGTCCTGGGCGAGGGGAAGGTCCTGGCGATCCGCGACGCGCGGTTCGACAGCGGCGCCAGCGCCGACGCCTCGCTCGTCCGCATGGGGGTCCGCTCGGTGCTCTGCGCCCCGCTCGGCGCCGGGCGCCCGGCTCCGGGCATGCTCTACCTCGACCGACGGGGCGACGCCGCGAGCTTCGATGACCCGCACCTGCAGGTCGTCGCGGCGCTGGCCGGGATGATGCACGTCGCGCACGAGAACCAGGAGGCCCGGGCCAACGAGCGGCGGCTGCGCTCGATCCAGGCCGAACTGAGCGCCGCGGCCCAGATCCAGGAGTTGCTGCTCCCCGCGCGCGACCAGGCGCTTCCCGCCGGCTTCCAGGTCGCCGGCTGGCACGACCCCTGCCACGCGGTCGGCGGCGACATCTACGACTTCTTCCAGACCGATCGCGGCGTCGGCGCGATGCTGGCCGACGTCTCCGGCAAGGGGCTGACGGCGGCGCTGCTGGTGGCGCGGCTGCACGCCCGCTGGCACGCCATCGCGCAGCTTCGGCTCCCCTGCGAGCAGATGCTGGCGCAGCTCAACCGCGAGATCTGCTACCGGTTACCGACCAACCGGTTCATCACGCTCGCAGCCGCGCTGGCCGACCCGCTGCAGGACGAGATCATCTTCGCCAGCGCCGGCCACTGCCCCGCCGTTCTGCTGCGCGAACGCGAGGTCGAGCTGCTCGAGCCGACCGGCCCGCCGCTGGGGCTGCTCGAGGACTGCGAGTACGCCTGCGAACACCGGTCCTTCTTCCCCGGCGAGTCGCTGGTGCTGTTCAGCGACGGCGTGCTCGACCAGGGGGACGAAGCGGGCGAGCCGTTCGGGCTGGAGCGTGCCGTCGCCGCGGCCCGCGAGGCGGCGGCCGGCGGCGCGGACGCCATCGTGAGCGGGTTGGTCCACGCGCTCGAGAAGCACGCCGGCAGCGCCGAGCAGGACGACGACACGACGATCGCCGTGCTGGCGCGAGTCTGAGCCCGCGGCCTGCCGTCCGCAGCCCACTCCCGGCCCACCCGCCGCCTGCGTCAGAAGTACTGGTAGATGAACGGCGCCGTGTCGCCGCTGGCCGAGGCCAGCAGGATGGCCAGCAGCGCGACCGCCAGCGCGAGCGAGCGCCCCCACAGCGGCCAGCGGCGGAAGACCGTCTCGTCCCCCGCGCGATGCTGGACCCAGTCGATCGCCAGCGAGGCCAGGATGAAGAGCGCGGCGAAGCTCAGCGAGCTGTTCCACGACGCGGCCCGGAGGGCGCCGCGCAGGAAGATCTGCGCCTCGGGGAAATCCATCCGGAACAGGACGTTGCTGGCCGTCAGCATGACCACGACCCCCAGCGCCCCCGCGACCTGCCGCGCCAGCGGCTGCCGGTCCGGAGGCACGACCGGGCGCCACAGCGTGGGGATCCGCCCCGCGACCAGGAAGGCGCCCCAGAGCAGGCCCCACGCCAGGATGTGCCACGCCGCCTGGTGCCAGAGGGCGCTGACCAGCATCGCCGCGAGCGGCGGCACGACCAGGTTCAGCACGGTGTTCGGGCGCGCGCTGCGCCGCAGCAGGGCGCGGCTGACCGGCAGGTAGACGTAGTCGCGCAGCCACGACGAGAGGCTCATGTGCCAGCGCGTCCACAGCTCGCTGAAGTTGCGCGCGAAGAACGGCGCCGCGAAGTTGCGCGACAGCTCGACCCCGAACAGCCCGCTGACCCCGCGCACGATGTCGGTGTAGCCGGCAAAGTCGTTGTAGACCACGAAGACGTCGGCCAGCAGCCAGAGCAGCGCGGTCCATCCGGCGTGCTCGGCCGGGGAGGCGAACTGCCCGTCGGGCGTCAGCCCGCGGATCGAGTCCGAGATCACCAGCTTGCGCACCAGGCCGAGCACGATCAGCGTCACCGCCCGCGCGATCGCGTCGTTGTCGACGACCCGGCCGCGCGGGAGCTGCGCCAGGAAGGCCCGGCCGCGCTCGATCGGCCCCGAGACCAGCTTGGGGAACCAGGCGCTGTAGAGGGCGTAGTCGGGCCAGGCCGGGAAGGCGGCGAGCTGCCGGCGCGAGGCATCGACCAAGAACGAGATGTTCTCCAGCACGCGGTAGGAGAAGCCGAGCGGCAGCGCGAGCTGCACGAAGGTCACCGACTCCCGGCCGCTCCCCTGCCCCAGCGCGCGGATCAGTGCCGGCAGGAAGTCGCCGGCGTACTTGAGCAGCCCCAGCGCCAGGACGTTGAGCGCGATCCCGGCCGCCAGCCAGCCCCGCCCGCCGCGCTCCCAGAGTCGGCGCGCGATCGCCCAGTTGACGACGGTGAGCGCCAGCAGGCCCAGCGGAAACTGCCACGAGAAGGTGCCGTAGAAGACGAGCGACCCGGCCAGCAGCTGCGCCAGCTGCGCGCGCCGCGGCAGCACGAAGTAGAGCGCCAGCAGCGCGAGGACGAAGACGGCGAAAGGCCAGGAGGTGAGCGACACGGCGCGTCCGTCAGCCCGGCCCGAGCGTCAGCCGGCCGCCCCGCAGCGCCTCGGCCAGCCGCTCGCCCAGCCAGCGGCTGTACTGCTCGGCCCCGGACCGGTTCAGGTGGATGAAGTCGGCCCAGCGGTCCTGCGGGATCGCTTCCTCCGCCGGGTAGCGCCAGAACGGCACGCCGTGGCGGGCCGCGACCGCTTCGATCGCGTCGAGCGCCCGCGCGTGGTCGGCCTCCCCCTCGCCGAAGTGCTCGAGCGCGGTCGCGCTGATCGGCACCTCGGCGACGACGACGGCCAGCCCCGGCGGCCGCCCGGCGAGCAGCCCGTCGAGTGCCGCGAGCCGGTCCGGGCTGACCTCGAAGCGCGACAGGTCGCGCGCCGCGCCGCGGTCGATCCCCCGGAACTCGCCCGTCTCGCTCCGGCCGTAGCCCGTCGGGGTCATCCCCTCGACCGCGCGCCGCAGCTTCTGCGCCGTGTCGGGCGGCTGCTCGCGCCAGAAGCGGTAGCCGCGCCAGCGGCGGAAGGCGGCGGAGCGGTCGGAGAGCCAGCCCTCGAGCGAGGCCTCCCCGCGGCGGTGGAGGAACCACGGGCTCTTCGCCAGGTGCGTCTCGAACTGGTCGCGGTCGCGCCGCTCGTGCAGCCCGTAGGACGAGGCCCCGATCACGACCAGCCGCGGGCGGAACTCTTCGACCAGGATCCGCGCGATCTGCGCCTCGCCCGTCTCGGACATCCCGCCCAGGCCGAAGTTGAAGCTGCGGAAGGGGCGCCCGGCCACGCTTCCGACGAGCGGGTCGACCACCTCCGGGTCGACGCTGCGGTAGACCTGCGAGCTGCCGAGGAAGAGGCAGTCGACCGGGCCGGCGGCGGCGACCTGCTCGCGCAGCAGGACCAGCTTGCGGTCGAGCTGGACCAGCCCGCCGCTGACCGTCTCCGGCGGGAGCCGCCCGGCGAGGGCGTGCGAGCGGGCCGCCAGTTCGGCCGCGCCGGCCAGCGCGGCGGCCAGCGCCAGGCCCAGCAGGAGCGTCCGCCCGAACGGCCAGTGAAGACGCAGAACGCTGGCGGTCGCCTGCGCCGGCTGGACGGCTTCGCTCACCTCTCCCCTTCCCGGCCCGTGCCGGCGGGAGTATACGGCGACGGCCCCGCTTCCCGATCGGTTAGTCGGCGCCGCGCGCGGCACTTGGCGGGCCCCGCTGCCCGCAAGATAATCCGCGCCCGGCCCGGATCCCGGTATCTTCGACCGGTCGCCGCGGGAGGAGAGGCGCAGCGTGAACCGACCGGCCCTGCTCGTGATCGTCCTGGCCCTCGCCCTCGGCGCCGCGGGCTGCGGCTCGCCGCGCCCCTCGGTGATCCTGATCTCGATCGACTCGCTGCGGACCGACCAGCTCGACCGCGAGGTCGACGGCAAGCCGGTCACGCCGCGGCTGTCGGCGCTGAGGAAGGAGTCGCTCTACTTCGAGAACACGATCTCGGCCGCGCCATGGACCACGCCGTCGATGATGACCGTGATGACCGGGCTCCACCCGCGGGCGCACGGCGTGGGGGCCTACGACCGCGCGCTCTCGCCGACCGTCCCGCAGCTCGCGCAGCAGTTCCAGGACGCCGGCTACGCCACCGCGGCGATCGTCTCCGCTGCGACGCTGCGCAAGTCGTTCGGCTTCGGCGCCGGCTTCGACAGCTACACGGTCGAGCACTACGGGCACAGCCAGCGCTCATCCAAGCAGCTGGTGCGGGCGATGATCGAGCAGATCACCGCCTGGAAGGGGAAGCCCTTCTTCCTCTGGGTCCACCTCTGGGACCCGCACTACGACTACATCCCGCCGCCGCAGTTCGACCTGTTCAAGCAGGGAGAGAAGCCCCCGACCGAGGACATGCAGTGCCTGCGCTGGTACGAGAACGCGGTCACGCCACCGCAGGCGCTCTATCTCAAGGGGCGCTACGAGGGCGAGGTCCTGTTCACCGACAAGTTCATGGGGGACTTCCTCGACTTCCTCGAGCGCCAGGGGCTGAAGGACGACACGCTGCTGGCGGTGATGGCCGACCACGGCGAGGCCTTCCTGGAGCACGGCTGGCTGACGCACGCCGGGCGGCTCGACCACGAGGTGGTGCACGTCCCGCTGATGCTGCGCTGGCCGGGGAAGATCGCGCCGCGGCAGGAGGACGCCGTGGTCTCGACCGCGCAGATCGGGCGGACGCTGCTCGAGCTGGTCGGAATCGACGGCTCGAAGTTCGGGATGGAGCCGGCGCTGCCGGTGGCGGGGCCGGCGCCCGCCGGGCCGGGCGAGCCGGGCGCGGCCGGCGAGCGGCTGGCGATGTCCGAAACGCTGCGCGACCAGTGCTTCACCGGGCTGGTCGGCGCGCGCTACAAGTACGTCGTGGACCACCGCTCGTGCCAGGAGACGCTGTTCGACCTGCAGGCCGATCCGCGCGAGCAGAACGACCTGGCGGCGGCCCAGCCGGAACTGGTCGGGCGCTACCGCGCGCGGCTGGTGCAGGAGCTGGACCGGCTGGCGGCGGCGAAGATCCCGCAGGCGGCGCAGCCGCCCGAGGTGGTCCAGTCGCTGGAGAAGGCGCTGCGCTCGATCGGCTACGTCGGAAAGAAGCGCGCGGCCGGCGAGGAGGACGTGCCCGAGTGCGCGGTCGCTCCGGGCGCCGTCCGCCCGGTCGCGATGGGCGAGGTCGGCGGGCCGGCCTGCCCGTCCGACGGGGCGATGCGCTGCCTAGGACCCCGGAGCTGAGGGCCCGGCGGTCACGAACCGGACACCCAGCTCGCGTGGCGCGCCGATCGGCGCGCTGCCGCCGCCCGTGACCTGGAACCGGACCCCGCCTGCGCCGGTGCGGACCTGGATTCGGTAGCTCGCGCCGGGAGCGAGCGGCACGCCGGGCCGGATCACGACGATCCGCCCGCCCTCCTCGAATTGCGGCGGCTCGACCCCCTTCACCGCGCGGCCGCCGCGCAGGAGGCGGATCGTCGAAGCGGTGACCGAGGGGCCCCACACCGGCTCGGCGAAGCGCAGCCGGAACTCGGCGTCGGGCGCGACGCCGGGGTTCGGCGTACCGGCTGCCGCCGTGCCGATCGCGAGCGGCTGCACCGCGCCGGTCTCGCCGGAGCGGGCTTCGGCCGAGACGAGCGCATCGACCGTCCTCCAGCCGGGGAGCGTGCTCCAGGCCCAGCGCATCGCCAGCTCGGGGTGTCCCACGCGCGCGAGCGCCGCGCGCAGCGACGCGCCGGCCAGGTCGACCGCGGTCGCGTAGCGCAGCCCGGCCTTGAGCGGGTCGCGCAGCCGGATCACGACCGTCCGGCCGTCGTCCTCGAAGGCGGGCGAGCCGGGCGCCTGCGCCAGCGCCGTCTTTCCTTCCAGCTTCCCTTCCAGCACGCGGAAGGCGCGGCGCAGCGCGCCCGCGTCGAGCACCTCCGCCAGCGGGCTCAGGTCGCGGTCGAACAGGACCCGCACCTCGCGGGTGGAGAGGCTGACCCCCGGCTGCCCGGCCGCGGGGCGGGCTTCGAGGATCGCCGCGGTCGGGCCCGAAGGGGGCGCGAGAACCTCGAGCGCCTGCTCGAGCGTGCCGAAGATCCAGCGCGGCGCGGCCGGGTCGGGCGACGAGAGGTCGACGTTCCGGACGGTCAGCGACGACGCGCCGGGGAGCGCGTCGGGCGCGGCCTCGACGCGAACCCGGAGTTGCCCGCAGGCGTCGCGGAGGACCTCGAGCACCTTCAGGCCGGGGTGGCCCAGGTCGATCGCGGCGCCCGGGTGCGCCGGATCCGCCGCGTCGCCTGGATCGAAGTTGGTGCCGGTCACGGTCAGCAGCGCGCTCGCGCCGGGCAGGATCGTGTGCGGCTCCACCGCCGTCACGACCGGGCGCGGCCAGCCGCGGATCAGGTTGCTGGGCTCGGGGCTCTCGTTCCCGTCGGCGTCGTAGGCGCGCACGGTGACGAACCAGGTCGTGCAGTCGTCCAGGCTCCCGAGCGTCGCCTCGGTCGCGACGCCGGCGTCGAAGCGCCCGCTCATCCCCGCCTCGTCGCGGCCGTAGTAGACGGCGTAGCCGCGCACCGCGGGATCGTCGAGCGCCGGCCAGCGGAGCGAGATCGTGCCGGCGGAGGCGAGCGGCGCGAAGCACGCGGCGAGCGCCAGGAGCGCGGCGGACCGGGCGCGCGCGGGCTTCGCGCTGCCGGGCTTCGGGCCGGCCGCGTCCTTCCGTCCTCGCACCTGACCGTCTCTCACGCCCTGGATCCCCCGGAAGCTGCGCCCCGGTGCGGCGCTCGCGCGTCAGGCGCCGCGGCCCGGAGCGGAGGGAGGTTAGCACCGGCGATCGACGGGGGCGCCGGCGCGGGCTCGTTCCGTGCGCCTCGTCCGCGAGCGGGCGCGCAGGAACGGAGCAGTCCGGAACGCGGCGGGGAGGAAGCCCGCTCGATCCGGAGCGAGCGCGCTAAGGCCCGCCGGCGCCGAGCGCGTCGAGATCCGCCAGGTCCTTTGGGCGGCCAGCCGCTCTCTTGTTGCGGATCAGATCGTCGCGGCCCAGGAACGGGATCTCGACCTCGTCCAACAGGACGCTGACGCGATTCGGCCACGCGTCGTCGAACTCGAGCCCGCTCAGCCGCGTCAGCAGATCGACGCGGCGGGGAGGAAGCCCGATCTGGATCACGGTGCCTGGGACAGCCAGGTCGTCCTGCGCGAGTCCCATCGAACGGACCGGGGCTCCGAACGCGATGATGGCTTCCCATGCCCGTATCGCGTTCGAACGATCCGGCCGGATCCAGATGTCAAGATCACCCGTGGCGCGCGGGACTCCGTGCAGCGCCATCGCGTGGGCCCCGACGACGAGAAACCGGGCACCGGACCGGATCAGGGCCAGCAGCAGATCCCGGAAGTCCTCGTTCATGCGCTACCGGCGACTCCACCGCGCACGCAGCGGACGGGCGTCTCGTTCCGTGCGTAGCCCGGCAGCGGCCGGCCGGCCAGTTCCCAGGCCTCGAGCGCCAGCGGCCACATCATCGCGAGCCGTTCCTCGGGCGTCGTGATCGCGCTGAGGTCGTCGGCTGGTTCGGTTCCAAGCTCGTACTTCCGGACCGGCCACGACCGCCGCGCGGCGGCCCGATCCGCCGAGCGGTCGTTCGCATCTTCCATGGCGCCAGTATAGCGCCTGCCGAACCAGGACCGTCCGGGGAGCCTTCAGCAGGTCGCAGCGAGGTTCGTTCTGCCCGACGCAGCGCCCGCGCTTCAGCGAGGCGTGGACGACGGTCGATCCGACGACGAGAACCCGCGACGTGAGACGCGTCGGCGCGGGCAAGCGAAGCCCAGGCCGGATGGCGGGCCAGGGCCCCGCGGCTCTCGCCCCATCCTTGGGCTACCATCTCCGGGTCGTCGCCCGGCCACGGTGGAGGCGGGCGTCGGTGCGGGGGTCGGACGTGCCGCGAATGGGCCGGGGAAGCGGCCGCATCGTCCATCCTGGGGAGTCGTCCAACGGCAGGACAGCGGACTTTGGATCCGCGAATCGGGGTTCGAATCCCTGCTCCCCAGCCAGCCCGCGGGGGCCGGCCCCCTCGTCCGGGGTCCCGCGACGGCGCCCCCGGCGTCGGCTATCCTCTCCTCTCCGTCCCGCCCGGGACCGTCGAGGAGTGACCGCGATGCTGCACGCCGACATCGAGAAGGCCCTGAACGACCAGATCAACGCCGAGCTCTTCTCCTCCTACCT